>CAZGXZ010000114.1:0-8414 GCA_964530035.1 uncultured Methanoregulaceae archaeon | reverse complement strand
CCGTTTCTTCAATCATGCAGATTACCTGGCAATTATATCAGGCAGGGAAGAATTATTCCTTAAAATTGAGATTTTTTGCTCTGTTGACTCCATCTATCTTCAATTTTATTCACCCCTCATAAGAGATCTCCATCAGATGCAATTCCAGCCAATGGATTCAACAGAGGCGATAGCTTCTTTTTAGATCGACGTTCCTGACCATACAGCAAATTTCCTGGGTCCGGGCTCATACCCGGACTATACCTATTCTTATCGTGTAATGAATCCGGGCCCCTGAACCCCCGAACAATTCGGACCGCCATCGATATGTATTCAAGGAAATCCAGACCACCTGAATGGGAGGTGCGATAAGCCGTGACCGGGAATACTGTTTCTTCCGATGAGGTCGCACGAGATCATCTTCTCCGGAGAGTCCGGGATGAACGGGAACGTTTTTTAACGATACAGGCGGGCATCAGGCAGGACCGTGCCGGCTGGCCACCTCTCGTGGCACTCGTCCTGGCCCTTGGCATCAACCTGTGGGCTTTTCTTACCCTGACAACATCGTACATGCTGTTCTGGATATCGGCCAGCCTGTACTTCTACATCTTCTACCCCCTGCTCCCCCTTTTCCTGTTTCCATTCCGCTATTTCCTGAAACCCGACCAGAAACCCGATGAAGGGACTGATAAACCCTCGGCATTTGCCTGGGCACGGAGGGCTCACATCTTCAGGAACAAGCGGGTGGGGTTCAGGTTGTTCTGGAGATTTTTCATCGCCAGCCTCCTCCCGCTTACCACCGGGATGATCTGCATCTATCTTCTCTCCCTGGCCTATTCGGCCTTTCTTTGCCGTTCAGGGGTCCTTCCCGGGGAGACGTATGGGTTCATCACCGTCCAGTGCATCGGGATTATCCTCTTTTACATCGAGATCTTCTTCTTCAGGGAACGGATACTCCACTTCACCCGTTATGTGTTCCAACAGGGCAGGGAGCGGAGAAAAAAGATCCTACTGCTGGCACTCCTCGGTCTTATGTTCCTGTTCGTCGCAACAGCCGCGGTTATCCTGCTCCTCCTGGCCATCCTCCTCCCGGGCTTCACGCTCCTGAAGTTCATCAACGTCTCGGAGTTCCTGACCATCAGGACGAACCTCTGGATCCCCGTCATCCTCCTGACCCAGGTCGTCATCGTCCAGTTCCTGCAGTACCTACTCAGCAGGAAGGTCGCCCATGACCTGTGCAGGGATCTCATGGAGAAGCTTGACCATGCCGTGACGCTCCTGGACACGACTTCCGGGAAGGCCAGCCCCGGTGGAGACACGACGCAGGATGACCCAGGTACGGAAGGCGACCGTATGTTCGATGCACTTGCCCTTGTCAGGGAAACGGAGCTCTATGCCATCAACCGGAGACAGATGTTCAAGCTCTTTCCCACCTACTCGATCGGTATCAACGTGCAGAACCTCCTCAGGCTGAAACACCTGGGCGACCTCGAAGAGGTGTTTCCGAAATAACCCGGGCGGCAGTGGGCCGCCCCTGCTTCGCCCTTCATCTTCTTTTTATCCCGGATGTGGAGATTTTGGCCCTCAACATCCCGTTTGTATTTTGTTATCAGCCCCGGGCTCCTGACTACCTCCAATGGCTCCCTCCCAAGGCAGGTGGACCTGGTGCAATTTCCTGATGAAGACACCAGCATCCCTGCCGCAAATGCTATACCCACCATGGTGGAGTACTGACATGGATCACCCATGTCTGAAACACTTATACCTTCAGCGTGTTTCACCCCGGAAATACCGCTATTTCCGTGGTGGATCGTCCTCATATGGGGCATTGTAACTTTTCTCCTCGGGATAGCCTTCGTGACCTTCCCCTTTGGCACCCTGATGCTCGCCGTGACCTTCATCGGGGCCTACTGGTTCATCAGCGGACTTCTTGGGCTGTTTACCCTTGCCGTTGACAGGTCAAACCTCGGCTGGAAGATCTTTTTTGGCGTGCTCGGGATCATTGCCGGGATTGCAATCCTCGCCTACCCGTATTACTCGGCCCTCCTCGTCCCGTACCTCTTCGTCATCCTCGTCGGGGTGCTGGGGCTCATCATGGGGTTCATGAGCATGGTCGCCGCATTCATGGGCCACGACTGGGGTGCAGGGATCGTCGGCATATTCCTTGTCATCTTCGGCTGTGTACTCCTGGCAAACCCCCTGGTAAGCACAATCCTTCTCCCGTTCATCCTCGGGGCACTTGGGATCATCGGCGGGATCGTCGCAATCGTATGGTCACTCTACCTCAAGGGTCATCCTGAAGAGGCTGCTCCTGCCTGAACTTTTTTTACCTTTTTACATCCCGGACATTACATCCGCCTGGTCCTGCCCGGGTTCCCGGTTTCCTGATGAGAAAGGATGATGGAAAAATGACCGGCCCCTGTATTGGATCCCTGGACAACCCCCAAGGACCTTTGGATCCATCTGCCCTGGGAGGGGGGTCGTGAAGAAAGGATTCGCCAGACCAGAGTCAAACGGGAAAATTCCAGCAAAGCCAGGTTTTACCCGGATAGCCGGCAATGCAATAAAAGAAATCATACGGAAAGAAGAGAAAGTACCAAGGGAATTCCACGTGAGTATCATACCTGCAGGCAAGGAGGAGAATTCCGATATTGATTAATGGGTTAAAAGGAATGAAGGTACCGGGAAAAGCACCATGAAGAAGACACGACCACTCGGTATAACCATTCTGGCAATCCTTGCGATCCTCGGAGCGTTGCACGCTCTAATCTACACGCTACAGATGCTCCACCTCCTGCCGATGTTTTACGGGCCGGTAATGTTCTTTACCTTCAGCCTCATCGGGGCATTCTTCTGGGGCCTGTTGTTCTTCATCTGGGTTGCCGTGTTCTGGTCCCTATGGGAAGTACAGCAGCAGGGATGGTTCTTCATGGTGGCAATATCAGTAATAAACCTCGTATACGCCCTGTTATCATGGCTAGGTGCGTCTTCCTGGCAGGCGATGGCACCGATCATCCTCATCAGCGGGATTATCCTGATATACTGCCTCCTGCCGTCCACGAAGAAAGCATTCGGAGTCCAGTCCTGAATGAATTCCCTGTTCTCAACCCTCCTCTTTTTGGTACCTTCGATGATTGTGTAAAAGGGGTCCCTGGCCCGGACGACCTTCTTAGCAGGGATAGGGAAGTATGCGATGTCCGATATGGAGGGGGTGTTGTTTTTGCATACAAAGATTTTTGCCGCTTGTCAAGGCAGGGCTGACAGGACAAAGGATATTTCCTGGGAAACCTCCGAATAGCCCCCTGAGCCGGTTGACGTTCAGACCCTGAGTAATGTCCTGATACACCTCCATCGGAAATGGGTATTTTCCTGGCACCTACGGCATTCACTTCAGGAGGAAGTCTACCCCAAGGACAAACCGGCTTATTTAAGCCATATACCTTCTTATAGGAAAAAAATACCCTGCACCCGGAAACCAGGGAAAATGTTTTTCCAGGTGCCTGAAAGGCGATTTCCATGAACAAGACCACCAGGGCTTTTGTTGACCTCATGAGACTTCATTTTTTCTTTGCCTGGCCATTGCTGTTCTGTTCCGGGTACCTCCTTGCTACCACTGCCTATGGCGGATTTTCCTGGACCGGCCTCTTAGTGGCTGCCCTGATAGGCTTTTTCGGGTTCGAGGCGGGACTGGTGCTCAACGATTATGTCGACCGGGACTATGACCGAAGGGACGTTGAGTCGCACCGCCTCACAAAATACTGGCGCCTCTTCGGGATGAGGCCTATCCCTTCCGGGCTTGTTTCTCCCCGCCTTGCACTTCTTGTCTTTGTACTTCTCGCGGGAGCTGCAACCGTCCTCATCCTGACCCTTCCAGCCCCGCATTCATGGTATGTCCTTATCATCATGGTCTATTGTTATGGCGCCGAGGTGTTTTACCAGGTCATGAAAAGACACGAGCGGTTTCCCGTGGCACAGCTCATCGGGAGAACTGATTTCGCCCTTTTCCCCGTGGCCGGGTATCTCTGTGCAGGGATGGCGGACCTGACCACGGCCTTGTACTTTGTGTTTTTCTATCCCTTTGCGATGGCACACCTGGGCGTCAATGACCTCGTCGACATTGAAAACGACCGGGCCCGGGGGATGAACACGATACCTCTCCTCTACGGAATGAAAGGGACCACACTATGGATCGCTCTCTTCACCGTTTTCCATGTATTCATGGCGTTCCTCTTTGCGGGACGGTTGACATGGGTCGGACAGGCCGGGCTGGCAGGTGGAATCGTGCTTGTCCTTGTCGCGAACATGACCCTCCTGAGAAAGCCAACCCCCGATGCGGCCCTGAAGGTATTGCCCCTGTTTCACCTGGCGATGATCTGCTATGCAGGCTCAATCTGCCTCGGCGCCTTCATCTGATACCTTCAGCATTTCTTTTTGGGGAGACGGACTCACCCTGGTGTCGGCGGCCAGGGGTTACACCTCCGGGTTATCCCTCAGACCACGTCCTCCCTCTCTCCTAAATAAATCCGTATTTCACTATCTTGTCACCCTCAGGGGTTTCGTCCATCCAAACCATTAAGTAGGCCGGGCGGAGAACCTGCCTTAAAGGCGGTCTTGCAGTGAGAGCCACCCCCTTTCTGACGGTGATACCAGATGGCAGCCGACTATGATGATTTGCTGAAATACTCGAGAGTTCAACCAGGGAAATCTATCGATTTGAGAAAGGACTTTGACCCCGGGAAGACCGCCGAGGGGTGGTCCAAGGAGGAGGCAAACCAGAAACTTGCAGAAGGAATCAGCAAACTGGCCGAATGGCAGGACAAGCTGTATGCTGACAATACCTACGCCCTGCTCATCATCTTCCAGGCCCTCGATGCAGCCGGAAAGGACAGCACAATCAAGCATGTCATGTCAGGGATCAACCCGCAGGGGGTGGACGTCACCAGTTTCAAGGCGCCCTCGTCTGAGGAACTGGACCATGACTATCTCTGGCGCAATATGAAGGCTCTTCCTGAAAAAGGGCGGATAGGCATATTCAACCGTTCATACTACGAGGAGGTCCTCGTGACACGGGTCCACCCCGAGCTCCTGGAATACCAGAACCTGCCTCCGAAAACCGACATGAAAAAGATATGGAACCAGCGGTTCGAGGAGATCAACAATTTTGAGAAGTACCTCGTCAACAACGGCATCATCGTGCTGAAGTTCTTCCTGTACGTCTCGAAGGATGAGCAGAAAAAAAGGTTCCTGGAACGGCTTGACCTCCCTGAGAAGAACTGGAAGTTTTCGACCGGCGATGTGAAAGAACGGCAGTTCTGGGACCATTATATCGATGCTTACGAGGAACTGATCAACCATACCAGTACAGAATGGGCCCCCTGGTTCATCATGCCCGCCGATCACAAGTGGATGACCCAGCTGGGGGTCGCAGCGATAATCTACAATACACTCGCCAGCCTGGACATCTCCTACCCGGAGGTTGACGACGAGAAGAAGAAGGAACTTGAGCTTGCGAGGAAACAGCTCCTCGAAGAGGATGGCGGGACAGCACCGACGGCAGAACCTTCTGAAAAAGGCAATAATGGTGCTGACAGCAAAAAGAAGTCAAAGAAAAACAAAAAAGACAAAAAGAAAAAATAACGCCAGGACCGCCTGGAACACCATTTTTATTCCTGGAAAACGAGGGATAAACAAGTCCCGGCTTGACGGGGTCCGGAGCACCAGCCCAATCCTGTACCCTTTTCCCCTCGATTGAAAGGCCTTCCTGTAGTGTGCGACACTGTTCCGGTTCCTTCGTTTAGCGTGGTTTCTCCAGTATCAGAGCCTTAAATGGAGATATCTGTTAACGAAAGCAACTCCGGTTGTATTCCAATGCGAAAAAAAGGAGCCGGATTTATGCCGAAGTCATCCTGTCGCGGAGCCTTAGGCCATTGACGGCAAGCACGATACCCAGGAGAAAGGCGAGAACACCAACAAAGAGCATAAGCAGTGCAAGTATCCCGAGGGGCTCGATAAAGATAAGGGCTGCCAGTATGAGGGATATGGCTGCAATAGCCACCCGGCTGAAAAAACCCTCGGGAATCGCTGCACGGCCTTTGACCGCACGGCCGAACAGGAAGAACGCACTTGCGAGCATCCACCCGGCAAGGACCATGAGGACGATGAGGGCCCAGAACTGCACAGGAAGGAACCCGGCGATTATTCCGGCTATGACGATCCCAACGCCCCGCACGATTCCCTCCCGGTCCCTCCTGTTTTCCCGCCCCGGGTTCAGCCCGTGGTACAGGGTGATGAATCCCATCGCGATTATGGCCAGGGGGAGGACCAGGGTAAAGATCCCTTCAAAAAACAGGAGAGGTGAAAGAATGATGAACAGCCCTGCGAGCACCGTCACGATACCAAGGAGTACCTGCTGCTTCCATGCCCGTTCCTGGCCGGCCAGGACGTCCGGGGTCTCGCCCTTCTTTTTCCGGGTGCCGGCAACCAGGGTGACAAAGGTATCCCCGATCATGAGGAGGAGCGGGGCGTCGTCGATGAGGTGGAGGTACGGGTGGAGTTTCGGGTCATGATTGTCGAGGTGGACCTTCCATTCACTCATTGTTTCATGCACATGGAACCGGCCCTTCCGGTAACTTGCTACGGTGCCGGGCGAAGGGACATTAATCGGGGATTTCTCCCAGCCGGGATCAAGAGGATCGGTCACCTTCTGCTTCGGAACCGTGACCTCCCATACCCCCTGGGAGAGGGGTCCAAGGTAATCGTCAAGTCTGGTCAATAATCCACCATCGCTGAAAGGACTCAATTACTATTTGCAGATCAACGTATAAACACAGACACCCTGAAAACCATGTATGCTGGCAGATCCTCCTTAAAAAATGAGGGTTGCCTTTCAGGGTGGGCTCTCCTTCGATCTTTCGTATCCAGCCGGAATCACGCCCCCTTCAGACGGGCCGGCACTTCCCCGCAATTTTGGAAACCAGAAACGGTATCCTCGCGGTATATCCGGTAGGCTGTCGCTCCGACCGCGACCAGCACCGGCCCGAGGATGAACCCGACAAGCCCCATGAAGGGGATCCCCACGAAAAACCCGATCATCATCAGCACGGGGTGGACCGCCGTCCTCTTCCCCATCATCACCGGCCGGTAGTAAAAATCAATCCAACCCGAGAGCAGTGGATAGCCGGCAAAGAGCAGGACGGCTGCTCCCGTAAAGTCGCCGGTAGCGACAAGGTACAGGACGAAGAACAGGATGAAGAGCTGGGCTCCGACCATCGGGATCAGCGTGGCAAGGCCGGTCAGGGTGGCGTACAGGATGACGTTGCCATGTCCGAACAGGTAGAAGAACGGGACGGCGATGAGAAAGGCGATCACAGCGGCAGATACCTGGACGAAGATGAGCGAGTACACGGTATTGCCGCCAATCGTGGTAACCGGGTCGAGGACCCGCCTTGTCACGGGAGCAAGACCGCAGGTGAACGTCTCCCAGACCTCGTCCCCCTTGTAGAGTATCATGGAAAGCGAGAGAAAGAGGACCACGACCTGGATGGCCCCGAGCACGATGTTGCTCGTAAGGGAGATGATGACATGGAGGACCATCCCGACGAGGGTGGCCGGCATATTGGCGAGCTGCTCCTGGGTAAATGGCGGGAGCAGGTACTGGATCCCGGTCTTGTCGAAGCCCTGCACCACCCCGGATACCATGAGGCCGATATGATCGAGATTCATGTAAAGGATCCCTGTGGCAAGCAGGACAAATACGAGGAGCCCGATGACGATCAGGCTTGTAATAAGGGTCGCGGAAAGCGAGGGTGACAGGACTCTCCGGAACCTCCGCTGGAGGGGCATCAGGACGATTGCAAAGGCGACCGCCCACACGAAGATACTCATAACCGGCCAGAAGGCGACAACAAGGAGACAAAAAATTCCGGCAAACAGGAGGTACATTCCCGTGTTACGTTTACAAGCAGACACTTCCATGGTTTTTGTTTCAATGCCTCCCTATGAGCATGTTTGCATTTGTTAATGGAGATCATCCGGAAAGCAAGGCCGGGAGACTCTCTTTTCAGGGTATGCCAGGAAACGCGGAAACAATACCCGTGACGCCCTCCTCCGGTATTCCTCCTGCCTGCATCCGGAAGGGTAAAAAACCAAAATACTTTGTCCGTGGACCCAATCACCCCCTCAAGGGAGCATATTAATAACCATTCCTTTCAAATGAGATGGTATGAGGTCCAAGCACCAGGAACCTGCTTCAGCCCCGACCTGCCCACTCTGCAAGCAGCATTATGTGAAAGAAGAGACACCCAGCGGCATCTGTTCGAAGTGCCAGGCCAAGATCGGGGCCGTCATCCTGGTCATCATGGTCACCATGTCCGGGGTAGTCTTCTTCGGCTTATTATAAAAAAAATTTTTCAAGATTTTTCGGAAATCGGTTTTTT
>CAZGXZ010000113.1:0-8536 GCA_964530035.1 uncultured Methanoregulaceae archaeon | reverse complement strand
CTGATCAACCGGTATGGGCAACCGGACTGACGGGCATACCCTTAAGAATGCTCTCATCTATTAATATTGAGCACTCTCCGCTAGCAGGACGAGTGTGGCAGCTGTAAATCCGACGTGTCCGTCCATGACGGCACTGCCCGCCCAGGGCTCATGGGATTACGGAGAGCCAGACATAGGGCTCTTTTTCGGATTTACCTGCTTTTGGGAGGTGAAATTGCAACCATGGCACGAATACATGCGCGGACGCGGGGTCTATCGGCATCCATCAGGCCGTTTCGAAAGGAAGCGCCGGAATGGTCGAACACTGATACCGCTGCGATTGAAAAGGTCATCCTCGACCTGAGAAAGGAAGGCGTACCCAGCGCCAAGATAGGACTTATACTCCGTGACAAGTACGGAGTCCCGAGTGTCAAGCTCGCTACAGGAAAGCGGATAGACGAGATTCTCAAGGAAAAAGGCATTATAGCCGAAATCCCCGAGGACCTGAGAAACCTGATCATAAAGGCGCTGCGGCTCCGCAGGCACCTTGCCGAGAACACCAAGGACGTCCATAACAAACGGCAGCTCAACCTGACCGAGTCAAAGGTACGACGGCTCGTCAAATACTATGTGAAGAGCGGCAGGCTGGCTAAGGGCTGGACGTACAAACCGGAGACCGCTGAAATCCTGCTGTCAAGGTAATCCATGGGAATCACTGACGCGTGTACCGACCTTGCCCGGGAGATCACCCGATGCGGATTCGTTGAAGTTTATACACATCACGATGCCGACGGCATAGCCGCGGCGGCCATCATGGCCACTGCAATGTTCCGTGCAGGGGTCAGGTTCCGGGTACGGGTGCGGCAGCGCGTCACCACCGAAGACCTGAAGACCGATGATCCGATCCTCCTGACAGACCTGGGAGCCTCGCTCCCGGACATGCCGGAAAGGGTAATGGTCATCGATCACCATAAGCCCGACTTCAAGGGTGTGAACCATGTCAATCCCAGGTTGTTCGGGATTGACGGGGAGCATGAGCTGTCTGCAGCCGGGACAGCGTTCCTCGTTGCACAGGGCCTCGGAGACAACCGGGACCTTGCAGGACTTGTGCTGTGCGGTATTATCGGTGATGGCCAGCACCTCGCCGGTCCGAACAGGGATATCATACACGAGGCCATGGCGCTCGGAGTCATCGAGCCGGGCAGGGGCATGCTC
This sequence comes from uncultured Methanoregulaceae archaeon, assembly GCA_964530035.1. Taxonomy (GTDB): domain Archaea; phylum Halobacteriota; class Methanomicrobia; order Methanomicrobiales; family Methanospirillaceae; genus KLAP105. The sequence goes on along the minus strand of CAZGXZ010000113.1, from coordinate 7,342 downwards.
CTTCCCGGGCGTGATATCCTGGAACGGCTGTATCTCGCGACAAACCCCTTCCTTTCAGGCGTGAGCGGTAACCAGCCGGCCATCGAGGATCTCCTTGGAAAATCCCAGGGCTCTGACGGAGAGGACATTACAACCCTTCTCTCGCTTATTGTCCTTGAAAACGCCACTTCACTTCACCCCCGGGCGATGTTCACCCTTTTCGGTGATACCTACCGTCTCGGGAGAGAGGTAATACCCGATGCCTCCTCCCTTGCCATGGTAATGGACGCCTGTGGAAAGACCGGGCATGGAGGACTTGCCCTCACGATAGGTCTCAGGGAGATGGGATCAGTCGAGTCCGGCTGGGAAGTGGCACGGAAACACCGCACAGACGTCGTCCAGGCGCTCATTTCACTTAAAGAGCGCGAAGAGGGGGTATTTCCTGTTGAAAACCCGGCTGTTGCATCTGATGTTGCTGATGCAATAGCAGGAACATGGAAACCTGATGCACCTATCCTGGTATATGCCTGTCGTGATGGTTCATGCCGAATATCAGTCCGTTCACCCGTTGAGTCATCAGCAGACCTTGGAGAACTTATGGATAAACTTGGACGGGAGGCAGGGGGGTATGGTGGAGGACACCGGACACGTGCGGGGGCCACGATCCCGACGGACCGCCTGAATGGATTTGCCGAGGCGTTCAGGGGGGCAGTCACGGTATGACCAGGATAACAGGCCGTATTATCACCAGGCACCGCGATCCGTCAACCGTTGCCGGTGCACTCTCTCCTGATAACCTCATGTCGATGAAAACCCGTGCCGATGGAGACCAGGTCGTAACGACCATCACTTCGGACAGGATTCGTTCGGTCATTGCCTCGGTGGACGATTACCTTACCAACCTCACAGTAGCGGAGGATCTATGCAGCCTCGATTCAGACTGACAGCTGACATCGTGATGAGCGGGGTGCTTTCCCCGGATGCGGTCGAGTCCCTGGCATCAGTAGTCAATGAATGCAATACCGTTCATTTCAGAAAAGGTGCCCCAAAGGGGGCTTCTCCGGATGAAATCGGCTTTGTGAAAGATTACAGTGTGAAGGAGAACACGATATCGGTCCTGATCCTGAGTGGTCCCTATACCCGGGCACATGACGCCCTGTTCAGGCTTAGAAAACAGCTTGCGCAGGCGCTTGGAAAGGCCCGGCTCGGAGTCAGAAACATTACCATTTCAGGGTTCTCGGTCCAGTTGCTGGGTGATGTCCCGGAGGGGCTGGTAGTACCGAGGTTACCCTTTATCGCAGGTTCACGGGTAGAGCCCGGTTGTGTCACCCTTGACATGGCCGTAACGGCTGTGGACCTGGAAAACCGGATTCCTGACAGGATTATCAGGCTCCTCGAAGAAAAAATCGTCGCACGCCAGTACGGCGGCAAGGGAGAGCACTGGGACCTTGTCTTTGAAAGTGCGGCTAAACCACGCCATTTCTCAGGCGACCCGACAGAAGAGATGCTGAAGCGGAACTGGATAAAGCACGCACTCTCCCGCGGCCAGTGGATCCATGGTCCCCAGTCAGTCAGACTCTTTCGGGCATTTGAACAGATCGTCATGGACGAGATCATCCGTCCGCTCGGGTTCACCGAGATGATCTTCCCGAAACTGGTCCCCTGGGAGGTCTGGAAAAAGTCGGGACATGCGAAAGGAGTGTACCCGGAGATCTACTACGTCTGTACCCCCAAGACAAGGGACCCGGAGTACTGGGAGGAGGTCGGAGATTATTTCAAGGTGACGGGCGAGGTGCCCGTGGACCTGATTCGGGAAAAGATTGACGGCCCGATCGGAGGACTCTGTTATGCCCAGTGTCCGTCATTCTGGCCATTCCTCCAGGGGGAGACCCTTGCAAACGACTGCCTGCCCGCCAGGGTCTTTGACAGGAGCGGGACGTCCCATAGGTACGAAAGCGGGGGTATTCACGGGATTGAACGGGTTGATGAGTTTCATCGGATAGAGGTCCTCTGGCTGGGTACTCCGGAACAGACTACCGACATCGCCGACCGGCTCCACGAGAAGTATACCCGCGTCTTCGAGGACCTCCTCGAACTGGAATGGCGTTGTGCCCGGGTCACACCGTGGTTTATGGCCCAGGAAGGCCTGGTTGACACGACCGGGACCGGAGGGGAGTGCGGGTGTGGCGCACGGATTGGCACAACCGATTACGAAGCAATCCTCCCGTACAACGGAAACTGGTTGGAGTTCCAGAACGTCAGTATAAATGGTGACAAGTATCCCACGGGGTTCAACGTAAAGATCCAGAGCGGGGAGACCTGCTGGTCGGGGTGTTCGGGGATAGGGCTCGAACGGTGGACCGCCGCTTTCCTCGCCCAGAAGGGGCTTGACCGTGAGAACTGGCCAAAATCAGTTGCAAATCTCGTAGGAGAGCAGAACGAGGTGTTCAGGTTCCTCTGAACATTACAAAAGGATGTGAAATCATATGGCAAAGAAAAAACAGATCGGAAGACGAGTAGAAGGCTGGAAGGCCAAGAGCTGGTACAAGGTATACGCCCCCGACATGCTCGGGAAGACCTACCTTGGCGATACGATTGCCGCCTCCCCGGATCAGGTGGTCGGCAGGGTCATGGGGACGACCCTCGGGGAGGTCGTGAATGATTACGGAAAGCAGCATGTCAAGATACGACTGCGCATCAACAGTGTTGCCGGAGACGCAGCATACACTGAGTTCGTAGGTCACGAGATATCCCGAGACTATCTCCGTTCCATGGTCAAGCGCCGGACTTCACGGATCGACTGCCACATCCCCTATGTAACCCGGGATGGCAGGCGGGTAATGGTCACGGTAACGGTCTTTACCCTGTCACGGGCAGAGGAAAGCCAGGAACATGCAATCCGGAAACTGGTAACCGGATCAATCCTTGCCCAGCTTCCGGCAGGAGATGTCAATGTCCTGTTAAACGGTGTTTTAAGCGGGGACATCACAAAGGAGCTCTTCAAGCAGGCCAAGATGATCTATCCGGTAAGAAGGATTGAGATCACCAAGTCGAAGGTCGAGGTCACAGGGCCGGCACTCGCTGCCGCCGCTGCTGCTGCAGCTGCCTGAAACTCTTTTTTATTGCACTTATCCGCAGTACCGACTTCTCTCATACCCCGGACAGTCCTGCCCATCCATGGGAAAGAGCGTGGACAGGAGACCCAGAATAACCCCCGTTACGCCCCTCATAAGAACGGGCGCAGAAATGACGACACACGTCGTCAGGAATAAGGAGGTAAAGCCCATACCTGTTCTCATGACCGCTCATCGGATCCTTTTCCTCGTACTGGATGGTATAGGCGACCGGCCCTGCCCCTCACTTGGTGACATGACACCCCTGCAGGCCGCTGAAACACCCGTTCTCGACAGGCTGGCAACAACCGGAGTATGCGGGATTATGGACACCATTGCGCCCGGGATCAGGCCGGGTTCGGATACAGCACATTTGAGCCTCCTTGGATATGACCCATATACGTACTATACCGGGAGGGGACCTCTGGAAGCGGAGGGGTCCGGGATCCACATGGAGCCAGGGATGATCGGTTTCCGAGCCAATTATGCTACCCTTGACGGATCAGGAAAGATTGTTGATCGTCGTGCTGGAAGGATCCATGACACGGCGGTGTTGTCCAACGCTGTTGAGAAAGGTGTCGATCTCTCAGAGTATGGGATAGAGGTCAGCTTCAGGTCAGGAGCCGGCCACCGGGCCGCTCTTGCCTTCAGGGGAGAGGGGCTGTCCCACTGTGTATCATCGAACGATCCGAAGTCAGAGGGGAAAGCCCCCCTGGAGATCAGACCATTGGAGGAAGGTCCGGGAGCCATGAAGACCTCTCGTGCTCTGGCCGAGTTCATACGGCAGTCCGGAGAGATCCTGAGTACTCACCCACTCAACCTGGAACGCGCTGCTGCCGGGGAAAAGCAGGCGAATATCATTCTTGTCAGGGGTGCAGGTGAGATGGGAAGGCTGGAGCCGTTTGATAAGCGGTACGGGATGAAGGGCGCCGTAATCTCGGCAGCCTCCCTGATTACCGGGATCGGGCGGGTCGTTGGCCTCGACTCAATACCGGTCCGGGGCATTACCGGCTCGGTCAACACCAATCTTGACGGTAAGGTCGTGGCAGCGACCAATGCCCTTGAGACCTATCCCTTCGTGCTGATGAACATCAAGGGCGCGGACGAGTCAGGCCACGATGGGAAACCGGAGCAGAAACGCGACTTTATACACCACATCGATACGGCGCTCGCAGGGCTTTGCGATCTTGACGACACCATCCTGGTCGTATGCGGAGACCATAGTACCCCCTGTTCGGTGAAGGACCACAGTGCTGACCCGGTCCCCGTGCTCATCCACGGGGAAGGTGTGAGGAGGGACAGGATCACCCGCTTTGACGAGGTCGATTGTGCTGCCGGCGGGCTCTCAAGGATCAGCGGCCCTTCTCTCCTCCCTATTGCCCTTGACCTTGTCAACCGCTCGAAAAAATTCGGGGCCTGATGGTGAGACCATGCAGGCTCATGAACTTCTTGGTGTCCCCTCCCTGACCTTTGTCGAACCGGATTATGCCTCGATGCCAGATATGTGTTACAACCAGGTGATTACCGGGTTGGCAGGAGAGGAAGGGCGATTGCTCGTCGATGAAGAAGACAACCCCCTTGCACTTGCCATCGGATGCATGAATGCCTGGACCGCTGCCTCGTTCCACCTGAGAAGGCCCGATATCACAGTCATAGAGCGTTTCGAATCGTTGTCCGGGGAGATCTGGCAGGAGTCGCGTGAGGTCTGGGAGGCGGCGGTAAGGGAGTACTTTTCCTCGTTTATACGTGAAAATGTTCCTCCGTCTATCGAAGATTGTAATCCTGAACGGGCGAGAAGCGTTCTCGAGCTGCTGAGGGAGGTATGTGACAGCCTGGAGCAGGGGATATGCCTGGATTTCTGCTGTGGCTCGGGAATTGCATCCGCTGCTCTCCGGAACCTTGGTTTTTCCCCGGTCTCGCTCGACAATGACCCGGGTCTGCTCTCACGGGGTTTTGCATCGCGAAGACTCGAACCGGCATCTACCCTGTGCATCGATGCACGTATAGCCTCATCCTACGTGAAACCTGTCCACTTTTCTGTTGGGCTGATGTTTGGAGAGATTACATCCTTTAACGAAGATATCTGGGGGCCCATTATCACAAGCATGGCCCGTCTTTCAGAAAAGGGCCTCATCAGCACGGGTACACAAAAAGAAGCAGAATTTGTTGCCAGAAAGGTTGCCGAAACAGGGAAAAAAACCCGCGTGTGGGAAAATGACAGGGACCCCGTGTACGACAGGTGGGTCTGCCTGGTATCAGGATAAAAGGTGAGTTTTATCCAGAGAAGGAGTAGCCCGGATATTGGTCACTGTAGCCACCTTCTTTCCAAACACCGTTGTTTTCTCAGTAATACCGCCGCTTTTCGGGAGGACCGGTGTTGCCGCCTTGAAATCACTGCTTTTTGAAAAAAGCGTTTGTACCTGCCCCGGGTTGTCTGTAAAGGAAACGTCAGGATTCTCGGCGAATCCAAGTGTTTTCGGACCAGATGAACCATCGAATGTCGAAACCTGCAGACCCATCATCTCCCTTGAATAGCCCTGGGTTTTCGTGGTATTCGTTGAAGTTCCGGATGATGCGGCCCCCCTGATACCACCCTGGCTGACTTCAAGGGTACCTCCCTGTTCCTGTTGCCCTGTGTCGGACTCTACAGCAGTCCCTATTTTGATATAAGAGCCGGCACTGCTGCTCGGAGTGGTGGGCACCAACACGCCCTGGTGGAAAATGAATGCTTTTGTGCCACTATAATTCGTGGCAGCCGTAACGGACGGTATAAGAACAACCATCCCTGCCAGAAGACAGACGATTATAACCCACGTGCAATGAACTTTGAGACATCCCATCGGGGATCACCCCGGATGTTAATCCTAATAGTGTAATGAAAGTGAAAGTCGTATTAATACTTACCGGAACTGGCAATTCACGGCATTCTCCGGTGAGCCCGGCGTTTTTCGTGGTCTTTTCTCTTTGGCCGGTCCTTCTCTGACTCCTCCTCGGTGATACAGTCAAGTTCGGCAACTATCGCGACAGGACTCTCTTTTTCCCTGATAAGCTGGATAATCAGTTCCAATCGCTCGATACCGATGAAGTGCTCGCTCATCACCCGGGCCATGTCGGTGATGAAAATTTTTCCTTTCTGCTCAGAAATAAGGCCTTTTTGTTTAAGAATATCCTTTACAGGCTCTGATTCTCCGACCATCGTCCTCTCGATGGTATCAATACCGGCGGCACTTCCTTTTGCGACCACCGCATTTGCCACGAACTCCTCTGATGACTGTTCGAGGTTGTGGACGGGTGCCACTTCACCCATGTCGCCCTTCAGGAGCTGAAGCGCGACCTCGTCCTCGGTCAGGGAAGAACCCCTCATGTAGGACGCCCCGGGCTCGGCCAGGATGATTACCTTTCCAAGGTCATGAAAATCAGGCCGGCCGGCGCGCCCCGCCATCTGGTTGAACTCTGCGACGGAGAGCCAGGATATCCCCATGGCAAGCGAGTCGAAAACCACCTGCGAGGCGGGAAAGTCAACACCGGCCCCCAGCGCTGCCGTTGTAATCACAGCCATGATTTTTCCGCCGGCAAACCTCTCCTCTATACCCCTTCTCTCATCGGAAGTAAGCCCTGCATGATACGCGGCGGTCCCATCGCCGAGAGCTTCCGCAATGACATGGCAGCGGGCCCGGGAGTGGGTGAATACGATAGTCTGACCATGGAACCCTTTTTCCGACACCTTCGCATACTCCTCCCTCACCAGCTTCCGGATGGTAGGGATCTTCTGCTTGCGTTCCATGAACAGGAGGTATCGTTCGAGACTGACCGGCCGGTCCTCCCAGCTGACCAGCTGACAGTCGAGTTTTTTGGCAAGGGTCTTCGGGAGCCCGATGGTTGCAGAAAGGTACAGGAACTGCGCTTCAGGGTAAAGATAGCGGAGCCTGGCGATGAGTCCGTCTATCCGGTGCCCTCGTTCAGGGTCCTCGAGCATCTGTACTTCGTCGATCACGACCGTCCCGATGGGAGGAAGGGAGGACCCGACTCTCATGAGATGGTCGACTCCTTCATAGGTCCCGACAATAATCGAGGCACGTGGATTCCTGCCTTCCCTGGGACGGTTTCCCGGGATACGCAGGCGTTCCTTTCCTATGATGATGGAGACAGGCGCGATTTTTCCGTACCGCTCGGTAAACCTTTCAAACTTCTGGACCGCAAGGGCGACGAGGGGGACAAGGAACAGGAAGTGACCCCGGCCTGCCAGGTGG
>CAZGXZ010000112.1:0-8623 GCA_964530035.1 uncultured Methanoregulaceae archaeon | reverse complement strand
GTTCTGATGCCAACGGCGCCATAGCTTCCCTGTTCAGGGGATCATCCCACGCAGCCCTCCTGAATGAAAGCAATCAGGCTGCGCGCAGTGAAACCAGGCTTAATAAGGTCATGATTTGCAGAATTCCCTATGGACTTGCCTTCCGGAAAGACGCACAGGATCCACGGCTGGCTCCGGGAGAGGTCGCTGTCACCAGTACAGGAGATGCACGGATGATCTTTGAACAATACCTGGAAAGCCAACCGGGGAACCAAAAGTCCTGGAAATGCATCCAGTTCAAAGATGAGGGTGCCATAGCAACCGCGATAGCATCAGGGTTATACCCTGCAGGGACTCTTTCACGGCCTGCTGCTCTTTCCCACGGCCTTTCTTTTGCTCCACTGGGTGATATTGTCACCTTCCTCTATACGTTACCCGGAGGAGATGCCAGACTCAATACTCTCCTTAGGTTCCTGGTGTCAGACTCATGGAAATCTGCATGCCTGTCTGCCGGGTATGAAACCACCTGAGTACCGGCACTTCGGCAGGCAGACGGCACCTCCCGGAAACAGGGGGAGGAGTCATGAATTTGTAGCAGGAGAACTGATATTCCCATGGTAAACGGAGGGCCGGGATTACCGTCAGCCTTCACACTCCTCCCGCACGTATCGTCGTGTGGTCGTTACTGCCATCCGGGTTAATGGTGTGATCATGTTCAGAAGCATTCCATCGTTGAGAATCCGCGGAACCAAGGCAGAACATTTTGCAGATGAAGTAATGGTGGAAATCCCTCTGAAAATATCTGTGAATGGTACTGTCATCACGACTGCAATGACAAGCCCGGTGGACCTCCCCGAGTTCGTCACAGGTTTTTTATTTACCACCGGGTCTATAAGGGGAATATCGGAACTTGTTTCTCTCGAAATTGACGGTGAAACCGCCAGAGTAGTAGTGGAACGCAGTACCAAAACGGTTCCGCAGCGTACGGCAGACCCTGCAGGCGCACCCCGGGTACCTGTAGAAACGATTACAAGAGGTCTGTTCGAGGTGCTTGAATCTGACCTGCACAACCGGACCGGGGGCGCACAGGCAGTGGGACTTATTGTACCACCTGCTGTGGTCTACCGGGCTGAGGATATCGGGCGGCATAATGCATTGGACAGGGTAATCGGGTTCGGCCTTATGCACAATATTGATTTCAGGAACTCCTTTGTCGTATGTTCCGGCCGGATATCCGCCGCGATGGCGAGGAAATGTATCATCGCCGGGATCCCGGTCGCGGCAACCCGGGGTGCGACCACAACAGAGGCTATCCGGGTTGCAACGGAAGGGGACCTGACGATAATCGGTTTTGTCAAGCGTGAGAGCATGAATGTTTATACCGGTTGTCACCGGATTGAATGTTCAAAGGAAACCTCAACACATCCCGGCAATTTGAAAGGACATCAATAACTCCGGATCTATGGTGAATCGAGGGATGCAGGGCGAATAGTTTCCTGATCGTTACATTCCATCAGGTTTTGCCAGATGTTCTTTCCACTTTTTGAAGAAAATACCATTACTGGGATTCAGGATCCGGCTTGCTGTCTTGCGAGCAAAGAAACGAATGAATAATCACCGGGTTCGGTTTCCATCGGTTTTTCTCTGGTATATCAGCAAAAAACCAATTGTTATTCGTTATTTTCATGACCTTTCCATTTTGTTAACTATTAAATATTAACAAAAACATAAATGCAAATATTCTTAACATCATTTTCTAATATTCTGATGGTTATGAGCAATCATCGCAGTCAATTTACCCTGTTCGTGCTTGTCGCCGTGGTCCTCGCGGCGGCTCTTTTCATGGCAGGCTGTACCCAGACCCCGAGTGGGGGGACGACGACTCAGGTTCCCACGACACTCCCGCCAACAACCCAGGCGCCCGTGGTGAACCAGACAACCAATGTCACAACTGCCCCGACCGCTCAAATTGTACCAGGGAGCGGGACGCTGAAGATCGCGACTACCACGTCGTTATATGATACGAAACTCCTTGACGCCGTTCAGGACTTCTACAAGAAAAAATACGGTGTCGACCTGAAGATAACCTCTCAGGGCACGGGAAAGGCAATTGAACTCGCCAAGAAGGGTGACGTCGACCTGCTTCTCGTCCATTCACCATCACAGGAAAGTGCTTTCATTGAAGATGGTTATGGTCTGAACCCCAGGTGTTTCGCATACAACTACTTCCTCATCGTCGGCCCGGAGAGCGACCCTGCCGGAATCAAGGGAATGAAACCCGAAGCTGCCTTTGCCAAGATCATGGAACTTGGAAAGAAAGGCGATGCAAAGGTCATGTTCGCATCGCGTGGCGACAATTCGGGGACACATACCGCTGAAAAGTCCATCTGGAGCCTGGCCAAGAAGAATTACACAACCGAGGTCCAGAAATCCGGCAAGTGGTATATCGAGACCGGAAAGTCCATGGGTGAAACCCTGCAGCTCGCAAACGAGAAGGGAGCATATACCCTTACGGATGAAGGGACCTTCCTCGCGTTCAAGTCAAAACTCGGCCTTGTCCCGCTGGTTACCGAGGGCGATGCACTCCTGAACAGGTACAGTGCCATTGCGATCAACCCGGGGAAGGTAAAGGGGGTCAACCTTGCCGAAGCCAACAGGTTCATCACCTGGATCGTTTCGGATGAAGGAAAACAATTCGTGGGTAACTATGGCAAGGACACCTATGGGAAGTCACTCTTCACGCCGCTTGGAGCCGACCAATGTGGAAAGGCGCCTTTCAACTGTGACTGTATGAACCCGGCAATTGCGGAAAGGCCGGTGATTGTCTACCATGCCGGCAGCCTTGCAAGTGCGTTCAAGCAGATGGTCCCGGTCTTTGACAAGGCCAACCCGACGTATGACCTCCAGCTGTTCAGCTCGGCCAGCCAGGTCGCGGTAGACAAGGTCACAAAGAATGGAAAACAGGCAGACGTCGTAGCGAGCGCGGACAACTTCCTCATACCCCAGTACATGATGCCGAAGTATGCCGACAGCTATGTCAACTTCGCCAAGAACCGGATGGTTATTGGGTTCACCAACAACAGCACGGGTGCATCGTCAATAACCAAGGACAACTGGTATGATGTCCTGATGCAGGACGGCGTGACATTCATGGGATCCAACCCCAATACCGACCCGGGCGGATACCGTGTACCGATTATGATCCAGCTCGCGGAACGGTTCTACGGCAAGGACTTCCTGTTCGACAAGCTGATCCGTGAGCACAGCAGCATCACCCGTGACTTCAACAACGGCAAGTATATCATCGATGTCAGGAACCCGAAGACCGATGGCAAGAAGTATATCATCTACGAGACTGCTGACGAGGCGGCTAACCTGATGAAAACGGGCAAGGTCGACTACCGTATCGGGTACGAAAACGTCATGAAGGACGCGGGCCTCCAGTATATCACGCTCCCAGAGGAGATCGACCTCTCCAACCAGAACATGGAGAAGATCTACAGTACCGTCCAGGTAAAACGGGCCTCCGGGACTGATACCGGTTCAGCAATCCTCTACGGAGCAACCGTTCCGACCAATGCCATGAACAAGGATGGGGGCCAGAAGTTCGTCGTCATGCTCCTCTCGCCGGACGGCCAGGCTATCCTCGAGAAATCGGGGCTGATCAAGAACACGCCGGCAACTGGTGGGGGAAACATCTCCGATGCGTTCAAGCCATTCATGGCCAAGGCCTGAACCTCCCCTTTTTTTATGCAAAAAAAATTGTTCGTAATTCCTTTTCCCGGTGATTGCCCATTCTCTCGCATGAGGCCAGGAAGGGGGCCAGGTATTTCGTCAGATGATTGCCGGGTTCCTTGGAGGCCGGATATACACGGAGGCGATCATGAACGAAATTGTTGAAGGTTTCATCAAGGCTATCGATCTGATCCTCACTCTCGACCCGGAAGTCATTGAAATAACTATCAGGTCTCTCCAGATCTCCCTTGCAGCAACCGCGCTTGCGGCCCTTGTCTCGCTGCCGCTGGGAGGTCTCATCCATTTCTACGATTTCCGGGGAAAGAAGGCGGTTATCGTAGTCATCCAGACCCTTTATTCACTTCCAACTGTTATCGCGGGGTTGTTTCTCTTCCTGCTCATCTCACGTGCAGGACCATTCGGTTTCATGGAACTTCTCTTCACCCAGGAGGGCATGGTCATCGCCCAGATGATCCTCATCATCCCCATCCTGACAGGACTCACCATTTCAGCCCTTTCTAATATTGACAAGGAGATGCGTGAGACCATCGTTTCCCTCGGGGCGTCGTGGATTGATTCAATACTGACCATCATGAAGGAGGCGCGGTTCGCCATCTTCGCAGCCATTGTCCTTGCATTCGGGAGAGCTATCTCTGAGGTCGGTGCAGCGATGATGATAGGAGGCAATATTCGTGGTTCCACGCGGGTGCTCACGACCGCCATCGCACTTGAGACCTCAATGGGCGACTTTCCACTCTCTATTGCCCTTGGAATCATCCTACTCGGAGTGGCGGTTGTGGTCAACCTTGGACTCTTTATCATGCAGCAGAGGGGGTTGTCATGATCGACCTTGACCATGTAACGATGACCTACGAGTCACGCAGTGTTGTGAAGGATATTTCCCTGAAGGTAAAAAGAGGGGAGATATTCGGAATCATAGGGCCGAGCGGGTCGGGAAAGACCACGCTCCTGAAAATCATCAATCTTATCGAAAAACCAAGCACTGGGAACTACCAGTTTGATGGTTCTCCCGTCGTACGCACAGGAAAGGGCGCTGACCCGGTCGGAAGGAGGATGGCAATGCTCTTCCAGAAACCGATCATGTTCAATGCTTCAGTCGAAGACAATATCGGCATGGGGCTCAGGTTCCGTGGTGTGCACGAGTCAGGACGGCACCCACTTGTCAAGGATGCTCTTCAGGAGGTCGGACTGGCGGGTTACGAACAAAGGAAGGCGCGGACGCTTTCCGGCGGTGAAGCCCAGCGGGTGGCCCTGGCCCGGGCAATTGTAATCTCTCCCGATCTCCTCCTCCTTGACGAACCTACGGCAAACCTTGACCCGAAGTCGGTTGTTGTGATTGAGGAGATTATCAGGAGACTGAACCGCGAAAAGGGAATGACCATTATCCTGTCGACCCACGACCTTATCCAGGGACAACGCCTCTGTGACAGGATCGGGGTTATCATCGATGGACAGCTCTGCCAGGTCGGGACACCGGTCGAGATATTCCATATGCCGGGGAGCACTCCCGTCGCTCATTATGTTGGTGTTGAAAACATCTTTGAAGGCAAGGTTTTAGATTCGTCACAAGGTTGTATACGGTTCGAAACCCAGGGCGTGGTCCTCGTATCCGGATCCGAATGGCGTGCCTTGGGAAATGTAACCGCCAGTTTCCGTGCCGAAGACGTAACCCTCATCGTGGGAGATACCGGAAAAACGAGCGCCAGGAACCTCCTGCCCGGGAAAATTATCGAACTGTTTCCCTATGGTCCCTTCACCGCAGTAAAGGTCGACTGCGGAATCATCATAACGGCGTTCCTGACCCGGACGACGATCGAAGACCTTTCTATCTCGAAGGGTTCACCAGTAACCGCCGCGATTAAGGCGACCGCCGTACATCTGTTCAAGACATGAACCATTATTCCATATTGAGGCACGGTCACCCCCGGAGCTTGCCGGTATTTTCGATACGTTCGAGGAACAGGTGGAACAGGTCATCCCCGAGTATTGCCCGGCTTTCCTCAAGGTATGATGTAGACAAGATGGTAATCATCCTCCGCGTACCTTCGGGTGTTGTCATGATCCCGACCCGCTCGGCACGAGTGACCAGGGCCTCCTCCTCCATGGCAGCAAACAGGGGTAGGACATAATAATGGGGGACCTTAAGGTACTCGGCAAGGCTCCGGGTTGTCGGGATCTTGAAGGCAACCGAATCATGACCGAAGGTTATCGTAAAATGGCCCTCGTCAATCATCAGGCGGGCGCTTGCATCAAAGATGAGGGGTATCGACAGTCTGGGCATGAAACAGAAGGATATTCACCCCATTGCCAGATAAGGGTGATGGAAAAAAGGGTTAATGCTTCTTTTTCTCTTCGTCAGGGACTGGCTCAAGGAAGACCAATTCAGCCCCTATATCCTTCGCTATCTGTTCGATTTCCATCTTCCTGAAATGGGTGGCCTCAATCTGGACCTGACCACCGGTAACCGCGACGATACGGTATTTCGGCTGCCTGACTCCTTCGCCTACTTTCTGGCGTTCACGAACATAGATTTTCATCATGGATCACTCCGGTAACATGTGATATACCAATTGGTATACCCGGTATGCTATTACAATTGCTTATAGATATCCCTTTGTATCCTGACAAATATTTTGTATCAAAGGCGCTAAATTTGAAATAATCCCTATGATTTACGAATTTGCAATAAGACAGACCAACCCTTTGAATATTGACTGCCCGGGAGGTCGAATCCTGACATTCTGGCTTCACCCCATTCAATATACCCTTCAAAAAGAGGGGGGCTTTCACGGCGGTCTTCCCCGGCCGTTATTGTCCCCCTGATATCTGTTCTGAATATGCCAGTCAGGAAACCGACTTCAAGACGATTTTAACAGAGCCGGTCTTATCAGACAGGGTAAGCTCCTTGTTTTTCACTGTAAAGCTCGAAACTCCCTGCAGCATGTTGATGTAGCCGGAGTCCCCGGTCATGACCGACGGGTCACACCCCTTTTCGGTAACGGTTACCTTTCCGAGGGTAAGGTTGCTTCCTTCGACCTTCCAGCTCCCTGCATACACCTTGCAGCCATCCGTTCCCGTCAGGTTGCCTCCCTGGGAGAAGACCGCATTGACAGGCTTCCCTGCCGGAGTCGTGGTATTGCCACCAACAATGAGGGAGGTCAGGTTCCAGCTCCCGACGATTGCAGGAAGTGAAACCGCCTTCACTGGAGATTTCTTGAAACTGAGCTTGTTTGTACCTTTGGCATCAGATAATGCAAGTACATCGCCAGTCACAGACCATGAGGCAGTGTTCCCAAGGATGGAGAGGTACATTGATTCCTGGGACATCACGCCGGCTGGCGTAGAACATACTTTTTTGCCAGGAGTTATGTTTGAAATGGCGAGTTTCTTTCCGTCAGCCTTCCAAGAACCGGTGAAGTCGTTGCAGCCTGCACTTCCAGCCGCACCTCCGTCCGCGTTGAAGACCGTCATCAGCTTTGTTCCGGGGATAATCGCGGTGGGGCTCCCGTAGCTCGTGACACCGGTCAGGTCCCAGCTGCCAATGATTGCCGGCGGGGTCGGAACAGTTGCATTCGTCCCGGTTGCATTCACTGCGGGCGGTTTCGTCTGGACTACCGTAACAACCTGTGTTGCATTGACCGGAACTGTAGGTGAAACGTTCGCAGGAGTCGGGACTGCGGTCGTAACAGTGGGAGTAGTTACAGGCTTTGCCGGTTCAGAAGGTGTTGTGCAACCGGCAACGAGGATCGCCAGGACGACAAGGCCGGCTGTGAAAAACCACCATGGCTTCATGATACATATATCTTCCCGTCTTGCTATTAAAATATAAGGAGGGTAAATCAGATAGGTTGTATTTTAAGCATTTATTTTTGACAAATAACAAATATTCTCGGGAAATCGTTTTTTACTGATATATCACCTGATTTGCGTTTGTTTAGTGTGCTGAAGAGGGATCAGTAGATATCAACTCCTGCCAATCTAGTATGGAGAAGGTATTGCCATGAGCCATGGAAGACATGAACTCGCCAACAAGCTCCAGGGGGAGTCCCTGGTCAGGAAAGGCCTCCTTTCAAGATATGAATCCCAGGCCCAGATGCGGCTTGTCCCTGACCTCAACGTCGTCAAGATCGGAGGTCATGGCATCATCGACTATGGAAAAGACATTCTTCTTCCTCTTATTCGTGAAATAGGAGAACTTTCACAGCATCACCGGATGCTCATCGTGACCGGCGGAGGGGTCCGCGTACGACATATCCTGGATATCGGCCTCGATCTCGGGATGCCAACAGGAGTGCTTGCGGAACTGGCTGGAAAGGTAAGCGAACAGAATGCTATCATGGTGGCGATTCTCCTGTCACCCTACCATGGGGTCAGGATTCATACCGGTGACCTCCTGGAGCTGCCCATGCTCCTCAACCTTGGAGTCATCCCGGTTATGCACGGTACACCACCGTATGGTCTCTATGAACAACCCTCTCCACTCGGGGTCATTCCTCCGCACCGGACAGATACCGGGGCGTTCCTCATTGCCGAAGTACTCGGGGCAAAGTCATGCATTCTCCTTAAGAACGTGGACGGACTCTATACGAAGAACCCCGTAACAAACACAGATGCAGAGCTGATCCCTGACATCACAGCACAGGAACTTCTGGACAGGGATATGGAGGACCTTGTTCTCGAACGCCGGGTTCCGGAAATGCTCCTCCATGCAAAGAACATCGACTCAGTCAGGATCATCAATGGCCACAAGCCCGGAAACCTTACCAAGGCTCTCCGGGGGGAGTCAACAGGTTCCATCATCAGAAGAGCCTGACAAGCTTTTTCTTTTTGATAGTATCGTTCCCGGTACCACTCTGGGCAGATGATCATGCCCCCGATTACCAGACAA
>CAZGXZ010000111.1:0-8675 GCA_964530035.1 uncultured Methanoregulaceae archaeon | reverse complement strand
TCAGGGAACCAGGGCACGGGAGCCGGAAATGGTCTGCTCCATGCACCATCCGTGCCCGATGGAGGACAGCCCCTGCAGGGTCCGTGCCGGCGATTACAAGGTCCTTGACCGGTTCGAGGCCAGGGCCCCCTGCCACGTCTGCGGGAGGAAGGGTGCCTCCTACGTCGAAAAACTCACGAAAGAGCGCCTTTCCCGGCCGGAGGGGGACCGGGAGGCACGCCGGATATGCCGGGGGTGTTACCAGGCTGCGGCCAGGCGGGACCGGGCGTCCGCCCCGGTACTCCCGGGGATCATCAACCCGGCAGCCTTCGTCCGGCTGGCCCGGCCTATAGGCAGATGCTCGGTTTGCCACCTGGAAACGGCGGCCTGGCGTGACCCTGGTGCCGACCTTGACCTCTGTAACGCGTGCTATGCACGGGAGAGCCGAAACCGGGCGGAGGCCGGGCCATGAAGAAACGTCATCCCGTATCCTGCATTCCAGGGGAGATCTCTCCCGGGTTCACCCCATCCGCCCCGGTCGCCTCCTGCCCCTACTGAAAACCGCATGGTACGCGTATCTGGGGACACCCCGGTTTTCGCGGCATTCAGGACTCTTCACGGCCCTGGAACCGCCCGGAACCAACTGCTTCCCGACTACTTTGGAAAGTCCGGCAGGGGACCGGCACGGGAGAGCACACGGAAACGGACGAAGCGGTATTCCCGGGACCAAAGGCTGGACGTGGGGCAGCAGAGGCCCCGGAACTGCCACGGGATGCAGGAGGATCTCACGGAGAACACCGGGACAGGTCATCACACCGGGAAGGAGGGAGAAAACCCATGAGGAAATTCTGGCAGGTCTTTGAAGAGGGCATCACAACCCTGTGCAACAGGCTTCAGGGCCTTCTCCGGGGGACAGGACCGTCACAGCCGTCGGGACAGCAAACAGAAGACGCACCACGGACCGTTTCACCCGGTTTCACGAACCGGATCCCTGAACCGGGGCCCGGCCTGGAGCCAGGATCAGTATCTCCACCAACGGGCCTCCTTGTCCCGGACGGGGATACCGGGGCGATAACGGGACGTAACGGACCGGAAATCCTGCAAGACAGAGATCACGAGGACAGGTGGGTGGTGACGACTCACAAGGCCTCATCCTTCGTGAAGGTCGGGAGGGCCGTCCTGGACGGGGGCGACCTTGTCCTCCGGTCTGATGCCGACGGCCGGGCACTGAACATGGTCATCGACGGGAAGCTGTATACCATCCCTTTGAAGATTCTGATGCTTGTCCTTGAGGGAAAGCGGAGGAAGGTGGCTTTGTTTGCCGGGGTTTGATGGGGAGTAACCGGTTATTTTCTTTTTTGGTATCAGGTTCGTTCAACTCCAGTTAAAACAGGGTGAGATGTCTGAACGCCATAAAGTCAATATGATAGCGAATTATCCTGAAGAACATCCGGGTGTAACGGTTCCATTTCTCAAGGTATTCCTTGGCAAACGTACCTAGAACGAGAGAGATATGCGTATTCCTGTTTGCATGGTCCCTTATTCTGATCTAGGATTGGATTAGACTGACCTTCATGAGCGTTACGGAAATTCCCGTTTCCATGGCTCAAAAGGTATCAGGATGAAGAATTGTGGAGATTAATCAAAATTCACACGGGCACATTTTCGATTGAACAGGAGTTCGAAGGATCTTGCCGTGGACTATTCCAAAAGGTAAATATTTCCTGCGATTTATGGGAGATCTTTCCTGAAATCCGAATCCTGCTGAAAAACAGGGATCCAAGCATAAATCGAAAGATCTATATGATTTACGGGCCCTGCCTCATAAGAGAAGGATAATGAAACGCGTGATGCTGGTTTTTTTAACAATGATCGCTCTGATTGGATGTACTGCAATCCTAGCAGGTTGTATTTCACAAAAAACACCAGAAAATCCTCTTTTGACCCCAGGGGTAGATAAACCTGGAACTGCCGTTCCGACAATTACAGGGATCCGTGAAGACCAGGAGGTCTCTCTTGCGCCAACCGGAAGTCCAGTGGCCAATCCGGGTACCACTCCGCTGCAAAACCAGAACAACGGACCAAAATTCAGCAGGGGCGATGTGATCCAGGATCCATCCAATAACCGATATGTAGTCTATGGTGAACGATGGCAGACCAAAACCAATTACCTGGTATATGACCTGAGTCAATGTCCTGCGTTGGAAAAAGGTATCCTGTCAATCCAGGATGTCGATAGCACATTCACGAAAATTGATACCATGACCCCGGAAGAATGCCTTGTTCCGGAAAGCACGCAACAGGCCGTGTTATGTGGTTTGCCAGGGAAGTGGGAATCAATGGCACCAAGTACTGCCATGGCTTCGTATCTGGAGATTTATTCAAACCGGACTCTTGATTATTATTACGGAGATTCATTCCTATTGACAAGACACGGTTCCTGGGAAGTACCTCATCCATATGACAACACCATGGTAATATTATGGAGTGATGGGGGTTCGGAAACAGCAGAACTAACTCCTGATTGTGAGTTGCCATTGGAGGGACATGGCAGATTTACCAAAGCAGTGGCAAGACAGGGTTTTTAAATTCCATACCATCCCATTTTCAATAATGCCGGAGAAGGTGTGCTTTTAAACCAGTAAAACGGGAATACCTGAAAGACCTGCCAGAAAATCACCGCATGGATAAGCAGGATGGTATGAAAAAGAGGCACTAAAAAATATTATCTTTTCCAGCAACCGACATTCACTAATGCCTGGCAAAAAAGTCATAATACCATGTTTATTGTTTATCCTTGTCCTGGTTTTCTTCTGCGGCACAACCACCGCACGAACAACAAATGACCCCAATCAGGCCGCGATGTGGATTTCTGCAAAAAATCTCAAGACAACCTATTCAACATCAGATACGGTGAAATTCACCGTCACCACAACCAAAAACATTGACCAGTTCGCGGTATGGGTGTTCAAACAGACAGGAACCGCAGTTGTCTACTACAAACCGGTAACGGTAAAGAAAACTGGGGCCGGTTCGACGATAACTACAACAGTAAGCCTTTTGAAAACGACCACATCAAAACCCGGAAAATATTATATCATATTCCAAGAGCCAGGATATGACAAGAAATTCGACCTGGTGATGACATCGAAAGGGACCAAGGTATACCTCGACTCAACTGAGACGAGTGGGGTGAAAGACTTCTATCCCAACTGGCAGATCATGAAAGGAAAATCCCTCTATACCGTGATAAAAAATGAAATACAAAATAATAGTGGCGATTCCTGCACCTCTCTCGAGTTCGAAGTAACAAAATGATTTGATTTTATTTTATCGCATACAAGACACAAATCAGCAATCATGATGTTATAGTGCCAGGCAAGGGTTTTTCGGGTTTATCCAAAACACATTTTGAAATAGCCAGTTAAGGTTAGTTTTAACGTGTTTTCGATGACCTCCTACATATGACGACCTTTTTAAAATTTTGTTGGTTCGAAATAACCCGAAAGCAGTCTCCAATATGCAATCTGCCCATTGATTTTAAAAATCCTGGTTTCGTTTTTATTTTCTTTCATCTTTTCCCACTCCTTGAGCATGTGGTTACAGGTATTGAAAAGATTCGTCCGGTGCGTTTCCCTGATGTTTTCAGGGAGCACCTGGATATTGTCTCTTAAAAATGCAGCTCCTGAAGATACAATTCCCATCCATAAGTCATCTCCCCATCCAAATTCCTTCCTTCCAGCAATATGGGGTTTTGTTATTCCCCTCATCCATAAAGGATCTGGCGGATACCCTTTTACGAGTGTGCTCCCTTCAGAAACAACTCTTTCAATAAACTTGAAAATGAGAGCTGAATGGTTTTGCTGTGCAATTTCAAGCAGAGGGGACCATATGACCGGAAAGGTTGGCAGACGTACAGAAAACGCATCAAGAGTGCAGAAAAAAAATGTTAGAAACGCCTGGTTATCTGATTCAAGCACCGTTTTCTTTAATCTGGAGACCTGTTCGTCACCTGGAGCAGAACCTGAGTCCAGGAGGCTTTTCATCAATTGCAGGACTTTATTTTTTTCTGAATCACGAGTACAGATGTTGTAGAGCAGTACTGCAGTAATGTATGCATAACCGGTCTCGTCCCGGGATAAATCTGCACGGTTGTTCCATTGTATCCATTTGTCCACATCCCCCGATATCCAGCCATCAGAATCATTCAGAAGGGGAAAAAGGGCATTAAACCCCGTGTCCCCAATATCCTGGAATTCCTTTACTGCCCGCATCCTGGTATCATAATCCGGACTTTTAAGATCGGTAATGATCTGGTCAAAAGCATGAGGGTCTTTGGTTTCTTTCAGCCCTCTTGCTGCTCCCAGTCGCACTTCCGAATCATAATCATGCAATACAGAGCTTAATGTAAAAACGGCAACCGGTCCCGACAGTTTTCCCAGTGCAATAGCTGCGTTCCTGCGGACATCAGGGTGACAGCTGTAAGGGTATTCATTCTTGACGATACAGGTTAATGGTGCTGCTGCACGGGCATCGCCAATTTTTTCCAGGGCACTGATAACTTCTAACTGTATCGGTCTATTTGACGTCTTAAGAAGATCAATGAGGGGATCTACTGCCCTGGTATCACCGATTTTTCCGAGAGCCCCTATCACCACAGTTAAAAGGTAATGATTGTCAGTTCCGAGTAACGTGATGAGTGGTTCTACTGCCCTTGGTTCACGCATACTTCCAAGGATAGAAACGATGAGGGCATTTATCTGAGAATCCGGACTATCAAGAGCGGACAGCAATGGGTCGACTGCTGGATCCCCGATTTCAACCAGGGCGTTCTGGGCATCACTCCTGACATGCCAGTCTGAATTGTGGAGAGCTGATATTAAGCCATTAATATCCTTTTTTTCAGCCAATCGCACAATGTTCGGTTTCAGCAGGTTTTTAAAAAATCCCATAGATGCTCTTTATCGTTGATAGATTTTAATAATCCGGCAGATTTCCTGTTGCTGGAAGAATGCGCCTCTTTGATCAGGTAGAGCAGACCGACAATAAGCAGGAAGGTTAAAGGGGAGGGATAACCCAGTGGGCCTAAATACCCTGATACCTGCTTTTCAGTTAAAGCGAAGACCGCCTTTAAGATACCCCATCCATTATGCATTATCCAGATGGGAACCGCTACCTGGAACTGTCCCTCAAAGGCTCCCTTACGCCAATTTATTTTAGGAAACCAGTCAAAACAGAACCGTGAGGTCCGGATGGAAGACAAACCGAACGTGGTGCAGAAGTCAGTGAAGATCGTGGGGCTGCCGAAGGACTTCAAGGTACGGAAGCGTTGCCCGGATGTGACGGATATCGCCGGTTTCCGGTACGAATACTGGTACGCCTTCATCTCGTACCTGAAAGAGTCGGGGTCCGGGATTGAAACCGAAAATGACCCGGCAAAAGTGGAGAACCTGTTCTCCTTCCCAACAGGCAGGACCGATATTCACCTTTCCGCCTACCTCGAATGGGACAACCGGCAGGTCAGTGTCATCCTCTGGATGCCGCTTGACCGGTATTCGAAGGCCTGGGCCCATGACCTCAGGGAGGCCCATGGTGATGAGACCAGGAAGCAGTACGGGGACGAATTTGTCTGGGGCCGCACGATCTACAACCCGCACGGGCATGGGGCCTACGCCCTCTCCGTATCACTGTACATCGATATCACGGACCGGGACACCTGGAATACCCAGTTCCAGTGGTACATCGACCAGGTCCAGGTATTCCGGCAGGTCTTTGGGACATGGATACGGGAGACAGACCTGGAGAAATACCGTCTACCTCAGTAGTCCGGCCGGGAACGGTCCTCTTTCACCTCCCAACTTCCTCTGAAAAGGTACCTTTCTAAAAAGACGAATCAATAATCCCCCTCCTCTCTGCCCTCGGTTCTTGTAATCCCCGTTTATCCCCATTTTCCACCCCCGGGACAGGCCTGAAAGGGCAACACCAGGTCATCTGGTGAATCATTACGTTCTGCACTGCATTTCGGATCCATCCATAAAGGTGCCCTTTCTCACGCCAATGAAACCGTGAGACAGGATGAAATCCCAAAAATAAAAGGAGGGAACAGGATTTACAGGCTGAAGCCGGACTTCGAAGCGTACTGCTTCGAGAACTTCGCGACCATCCCGGAAACGGTCGCCTTATCGGTGAAGACCAGCGTCGCAGAGGGCGTCCAGTTGCCGCCACGGGCCTCCTTGATCGAGACCCCGAACTCCGTCCCGAAGGTGCCCATCGCGTACCCGACACCTGCGGAGGCATCAGGCTTCACATCGAAGTTATAATTGAGTTCAGCCGGGACATCGGCGCTCGCTGCGACCATCCGGACCTGTGCGGACGATGACTGGGCCGCCGAGGTCACCCCCTGGCTCATCGACTTCGCATATACCACATTGCAGAACGCCGGGTAGATTTCACTCTGCGAAGGCCCGAACGGGCAGGCAACGACGTCAGCGGTCGCCGTGGGAGTACCCATGTTGTCGGTCGCTATCATCTCGGAGGTCTGGGCGATACTCCCGGTGTTCGCGTCGGTGGCATAGGTGAAGGTCTTCGTTGATTCGACATTGAACAGTCCCACCGCCTTGTTCCGGGTGTCGGGGTCGAATGTCTTCGTCTCGGAGACGTAGCCACCATTTGTCTCGGACATTTCACTGTAAGCGGTTGTCGCACGGACCTCGGTGGGGTCGAGGATCCCGGTGTGCAGGCCGCCATGGCCGAGGATGGCAGGAGTCCCTTCGAGGATTTCAGGGGACCCCTCGGCTCCAACCAGTTGTTCTCCCAACTGGCGGTACGTGCCTGACCCGTACGTGCTATCCAGAAGCGAAGCGGGTACATTCATGTTTTGAATGACATAATGTTCAGCGGGAAATGGCCCTGGTACTCCGTCATCCCAACCGCCTGCCTGGATTAATTGGGAGTGAAAGGTAGGATACTCTGAAATGGGAACAGTAACGGAAACGCTCGTTCCGTGATATGCATACATGGTCTGTGTCCCTGCGGACCCTGCCGGATCATACCCCGTCGTCCATTGAAGGTTCTGTGATCCCGAATATGACCCGATCGCCTCAACCGACGATGCAGTCGTAAAGACCTGGTTTTCAGGGGTCTGGTTTGGCAGGCGGTCTGCCGCGACTGATCCACAGAGCAATACGATGGCGATTACAATAATGGGGACGTTCAACACCGTTTTCTTCAAGAGACTCCCTCACAACCCGTCCAACAGGCCTGTCCTGTAGGGTTCATCCCTGCCCTTATAAACCCTGTTGGGTACCAATGACCCCCATCAGACCGTACAGAAATCCCGTGGCTTGAGAATCAGCTCCATACTGTCCTTTTCCGGTACTCATTCCCCCTCGTTTTCTCCTGCCCGCCAATCCTTGTCAGTCCCATTTCCCTCATTTTCCCAGGCAGCGGACCGGCATGACCGTGCCAGGCCTGTAGTACCCAGCCAATCGGCCGGCCTGGACGGTCCCGGCATAAGGGGGCCCAGGAAACATCACCATGGACATCGGTCCCACCGGCACTCTCATACTTCCTCAGAGGACTCCTTTCCAGGTTTCCTCAAACAATATGCCCCCGATCCGAACCCCCGCCAATCCTTTTAAAATAAAGACGGAGCACCCTTCTCCGGCCCTGAACGGGCCAGAGGAAACAGAACATGACAGACTTTGTTGAACAGTCGGTCACGAAGACCGCCGTGCGGAAGCTCGCCACTCCCATAGGGAGCAGTGCGGACTTCGACGCACTCGTGAACAGCGTCGTGAACACCAACCCCTGGGGCTGCACGGCCTACGAGGTGAGCGGCGTGGCACAGCCCGCCGTTTCGAAGAGCCGGGAGACCTACACCGCCCGGGTCATCTACGAGGACGTGGACGGAAAGACGCTCGGGAATGCGACCGCGAAGGCCGGGTCCATCGCCGGGTTCAACGCGGCGAACACCGAGCTCCTTGCAAACACCGCCCTTGCCACGGCGATCGGCGGGACCGCCGTCCGTGACACCGAGGGCGAGTCCTACTCCTGCACCCTGAAGTGTCACCACTCCAACGGGGAACTGTACAACGTCACGTTCACCCGTGAAAACGTCCGGATCTCGTCGTACACCGACGACGCAATCAGGACCGCGGTCGATACCTGGGCCGACGGCATCCCGGACCTCGCCTGAACGGGCTTTGAAAGGGGGGGACATCCCTTCCCCTTTCACTCCATCGTCCCGGTCCAGGGATTACTCGCTTCTCACATCCCGGGCCGGGACGGGAGGGACCATCATGGACACTGAATATCTCGCGGTCGTCCTCGGGACGGTGCTCCCGCTCTACCCCGTCCTCTTCTCGGTCCACCAGAAGATCGGGAAGTACGACGTGGTCTGCGCCGAGTTCGCGGCCCTCCGGGACGAACATGCCAGGATGAAGGAACAACACCATGGACCCTGAACTCTCAGAGGTCGTCGAGCTGCTCGTCATGCTCGCCGCTGCAATTATCGCGTACATCCGGACGGTGCAGATGAAGAAGGCTGAAAACCGAACGGCAGAGGTCGTCTCGTACTTCGACCCTGACAACGACTCGGTGAAGACCGCTCCCGCGGACCTCCCGCAACGGTCGTACCGGATGAGCGATGCCACGAAACGGTGGCTCACCTTCGACCACCCGCCCGCCGAGCAGGA
>CAZGXZ010000110.1:0-8685 GCA_964530035.1 uncultured Methanoregulaceae archaeon | reverse complement strand
GTACTTCTGTGGAGCATATCCGTCGTTGCGACAAGATATTCACCTTTCCACGGGATCACGGCACAATCATCCCGAATCCTGTCCTCCCCGATGATGTGTCCCACGGTCAGAAGAAGAGACCGCTCATCCAGTTTTACGCACCTCCTTTCCCCTTTCCGCACGGTATTCCTTCCAGAGGTCTTCAAAGAGACGGGCATGCTCTTCCTTCTCGGACCTCTGTTTCTCCTTCTCCCACTCCCTGACAGCCGAGGCATACTTCACGGGATCCGCCATTCCATAACTGCCACGAACAGACGCGCCTATACCTGACTGGGGCAGCAGAGGGATATTTTCCTCCATGAATATGTTTTTCAGCCTGTTGTCGAGAGCCTTGAATACCTCGTCGGGAAAGGCTACTGCACGAGGACGAATTTCTGCAAGGTCCCTGATGCTGCTCGCTCCCCAGCCATCGGCCCTTCCGACGAGGAGGATATCTCCCTCAGTAAGACCGATACCTCTTATAACAACACGAAGGGAGTCTTTCGTGAGGGCCGGTATGACCTTGACCGGTATCCCCTCGCCCGATACCTGTACCTCATCCAACTCCTTCATTTTCCGAATCCTGTTCATAAGGTTCCGGTTCTTCCTTGCCTCCTGTCTGAGCCTTTTTTTCAGGCCGGCAATGATCGCGTCGCGTGTAGCAATCTCGGCGTCCTTCCTGAGTTTTTCATCCCTGGACGTGTGTAATCTTCTAAGGCGTTGCTGGAGCCTGGTGATCTCATACTCCTTTTTCCCGAGTTCTGCCTGAAGGTCCTGGATATAGAGGCGAAGACGTTTCATCGAACCGTCAAGGAGCCGTATCCGGTCATCAGCCCTGGTACTTTGAACCGGTTCAAGGAGGGTGGCTGCTGGTTCCTCGGTCTTTTTCCTTGTTTCTGTAATTATCTGTTCAAGGGACTGGCCTTTGATGATCCCTGCCCGTATGTCCTCGAGGTTGTGGCCGGGGGGTACCCGCCGGATAATAGTCTGGAACTTCTGCCGGTAATGGCGGTATGCCTCTACTGCGGCGGCAAGTGCATCGCGCTCATGATCATTCCCATAGCCATATTGCCCTGCCATTTCAACCTTGGACTCGACACTCAAATCCTGCTTCGGGGAAAACGCAACAGCTTTGAAGGAGCGCCGGACCTTCTCCACCGAGAATGGCATATACTGTACATCAGAAGCGATGACAAGAGGCTTCCCGATTTTACACAGGACCTCGACCGTGTCGGACATGGACATCTGGCGGGAACTTGAGAGGTGAACAAGGTTTCCTTCAAGATCCAGGGCTGCGATAGCGGTAGTTGTCCCCGGATCGAGCCCTACAATAAGGTTTTTCAGCTTTCCTGCCAATGGCCTGAACCGGATCCGATCCAGTTTTCTTCCGGCAATCCTGACCTGGACATCAGCTCCATGATAGGTCCCGAAAGGGACCTGGTCGCGTGGAACCTGGACCCTGAACGCAACACGGCTGCATCCGCCAAAAGCCCTTGTTTCCTTTTTTTCATAGCGAATTCCAGCATTCACCAGGGACATCTCAATTTCCCGTGACCGGGTAAGTACGGCACCGTGGATTTTCCTTACATACCGGTTCTGGCTCCAGCCGCCTTTTCCTGGGGACCTGTTCCTGCTGACGACGACATCACTGCTGTTTTCATAGGCAATGACCTCGGACCCGGCACCAAGCGATGCAACAAGAGCGGCCGTCCTGGCCTCGGCATGAGGATCGAACCGGTTGAAACTCATATTATACCGGGCTGCAACTTTTCCAAGGGATTCCTTTCGTTCTCCACCTGTCACCTGGACAAGGCGGGTGGCAGGCGGCAGCAGTGAAAGGAACTGAAAGAGATCATGGGTATCGGTTGAAACCTCCTGAAGACTGTCCACGGCAAGGATGTCCGGGCGCTCAGCCTCAATTCTCCTGATAAGCCTGAACAGGCGGACCTCGGAAGTCTCTGTCAGTACCCCGTCTTCCACGATGGCAAGAGCATAGACCGGGCTTTTTGTCCGTGACCTGACCGAGCCCGTAAGAATGTCAATACCGAAGATCTTCACTGCGATACCTGTTCCATCGCCTTTTCATATAGGACATCCATCCGGTATTTTTTCTTGAAAAAACCCAGGATTGTCCTGATGTCATGTTCAAGAAACGCCGGTGCGTTCTGGTGCCGGGTTTCTATCCATTGTGGCCAGTCGATGAGGTAAACCCTGTCTTTGTCCACGAGGACATTGTATTCACTTAAATCACCATGGATTACACCGAGCTGAAAGGACTTCCGTATCTCGTCAAGGACCGAGGTCAGGACCTCCTGAGGATCCGAAAGGGTGACACGGTTCAAAGGAATGCCCTCAAGATAGGACATCACTACAGCATGACGGTTTATACCGATGGGAACTGGCACATTCACGGTGGTTACCAGTTTTTTCAAGGCGTCATACTCCCTTTGCGCAGAGTAATGCGATGCGAACAGCCACGGACAGTGCCCGTCCCTCGGGAGGTACTCTCGTTTAATCCGAACCTGGCGGAATGCTCTCTGGCCGATACGGTGCAGCTTGATGGCCAGCGGCCCAAGGCCCAGGGCTTCATAGACTACCGACTCCTTTCCTTCACCGATAAAAGGGCCCAGTGATGAGACAATATCCTTTGATGCAAGGCTTCTGAGTGCAATGACATCATATCCGGCGAATACAAGAGCGTAGCCCTCGTAGGGAACGGCCTCGAATTTAATGAACCCTTTCTCAAGCAACTGCCCGAGACGGTATCCCGTCTCCCCTTCCGAATACCCTGAGCTCCTGGTGATCAGATCCCGTGGCACCCAGTCGTATCTCTGCATGAGCCTCTCGATGATATGCAGGACCTTCAGTTCGTACTGATGAAGATTCCTGACATCTTCGCCTGAAATTCGCATCGTCCCTAACACCTTTTATGTAGCCAGATGATAAAGGTTAATCTGATGACCAGGTGTCATTGCAGCCATTGCAAACGTGATTTTGTCGTTTATCAACCTTATTCTGGTCTTTATCTATGCGAGTCCCATCTCGGCAGGGATGTCCATGCCAAGGCGAGACGGACAATCCGGAAACACATGTTTATCCAGAAAGGAGACCATATTGGCATTTTTTTTCGACCCGATGCCATGTCTGTCACCCTGCTTGATATACTGACAGGTGTGTGCCGTCAGAGGAAGGATATGCAGGTTTCGATTTATATCCCGGTGAATGATCACCCTGATGCGGTATTTAAATCATATGCCACCAACGTGGCTCGTATCAATAACTATTCGGTCATTCTATCTGAATCCGGGTACAGCGAGGAGGATGAAGCACCCGGGGATACTGATTGGCTGGAGAAACTGGCTGATGAACATGGCTGTACAAAGGTTGCCGTTCCTGACACCCTTGATGATGTTGCATCCTCGATATTCGATGTTTTTTTTGGGCTTCAATCAGCAAAAAGACGGAGCTACCTATGCCCGGGTTATCAAGGAAGGATAATGACCCCCCTCATGGGGATCAGGACTGAAGAAGCTCGAATTTATGGGCATTATCTTGTAGGAAAGGAGGTTTTTTCACCGGAACCCATGGATCTCCCAGGGCCTCCAGGCCTGCCGGGTTTCCAGGAGCGTCACCCATCGACATATTATGCACTCATGAGGATCTGGGAGGAGGGTCATGACTGTTTTGCAAGCAGCAAAGCCCCGGAACAGTGTTTAAACCCAGACTCTCAATGGATATCACGCCCAACGACTGAGGCCGGCAACGGGGTGATCCCTCCTGCGTGACAAGATACGGGACAAGCGGGGTGCGGCATGGAGAGTGATAAAGAGCTCCTCCGATATCCGGATAGCGCTTTATCTGGGTGCCTTCCTTGTGCAGGTCATCCTTTATACCCTTATGTTTCACCATTTCTACCCGTTTTTTGAGGGGAAAGCCATTGCGTGGGACAAATCGCTCCTTTTCGTCATGGAAACGATAACAACAACGGGTTACGGAGAGATACTACCCTTCCAGAGCAGTGAGATGACCTATCTCTCCATCATGATCATGGTGACCGGTATTATCATGATCTTCATGATGATCCCGGTCCTCCTCCTCCCCTATTTCAGTTCCCTTGTCCATCCAACGCCTGCCCAGTCACCTCCCCACGAACTGCACCATCACATTATCATTTTCGGGTACAACGAACTCACACGGTTTCTCCTTGAAAGCCTGATGATCTCCGACCATGAGATTCTCCTGATAGAATCTGATGAGACACGGGCCATGGAATGCGCTGTAAAATACCGGAGACGTGCCTATGTGATCTGGGGGAATTACACCGATCAGGCAACATGGAAATCAGCCTGGGTTACAAATTCGCGGGATGTGATTATATCGCTGGAAGAGCGGACAGCAGCGAACATCATCCTCGGGATCAGGGAGATGACGCATGCCAGGATCATCGTTGTTGTCGACAAGCTGTCACTTGAACGATACCTCAGGTATGCAGGGGCAGAATACGTCCTATCCCCAAAGAACCTCACCGGCCGCATGCTTGCCCGGTATGCAGCCCTGATATCCGACCTTGGGGACCTTGAGGAAAACGATGCAATCGACCGGCTGATAGAGGAGACCTGGCAGGACAAGGGCAACCTGGTTGTCATGCCGGTCCCCATCGTGCCGGGGTCCCACGCCCTTGGAAAAAAGGTATCCGACCTCGATCTCATGGGGAAATATGGGTTCGGTTGCATCCTTCTCATCAGGGGCGGTGAGATCGTCAGTCCGTTTTC
The DNA here is from genome assembly GCA_964530035.1 of uncultured Methanoregulaceae archaeon. Classification (GTDB taxonomy): domain Archaea; phylum Halobacteriota; class Methanomicrobia; order Methanomicrobiales; family Methanospirillaceae; genus KLAP105. Next base: position 3,895 of record CAZGXZ010000110.1, on the reverse strand, counting down.
CGGAGAAGAGACCATTGATACCTCGATGCTTCTTTTTCTTATCGGTCCCGCGAACAACGTTGTACACCTCGTTGAAACCGAGTTCACCCCAAAAGGTTCAGGCGATCACAAGGCAGTGATTGCAGGTTTTGGGGATGTTGGGAGGTCAGCATTCGATGAACTGTCCCGTCTTGGAGTAAAGGGCATGGTCATCGACCAGAAATCCCATAATGTCCCTGAAGTTGTCGGGAATGCAGAGGACGAGCATGTATTGAAGGCTGCCGGCATTGAAGATGCGCAGTTTGCAATCATAGCGCTGAATGATGATGATGTCAATATATTTTCCACCCTTATGACCTGGGGGATGAATCCCTCGATGCGTATCCTGGCCCGTGCCAATGAACCGGCATCTGTTGACAAATTATACCGTGCCGGTGCAGATTACGTAGCCTTGCTACCGGCAATCGGAGGGCAGGTTATTGGTAAAATTGTACTTTCTGATGAGGCACGCATCCTTTTTGACCTCCCGAACGGGGAGATGATCCTCCTGCGGCGTTTCATGCGGAAGTCTGCCGTCAGTAGCGGGTGGCTAGCCAGGAAGACAGGTGCCCGCATCCTGGGTATCGAACAGGATGGGACAGGGTTGGTTTTTCCTGCACCTGATACCCTTTGCGGTACGGGGTGTCTTCTCTACGTGATGGGGAGCAGGGAGAGCCTTAAAAAGGTACTATCCCTCTGAGTTATAAACATGGATGAGGAGATCGGCTGCTTCCTCGGACGGATTGAACAGATGATCCGTTATGCCGTCTGGAACTCAGGGTGCAACGGTATCGTGATCGGGATAAGCGGCGGGGTTGATTCCGCCCTTGCAGCTGCCATGTGCTGCAGGGCCATCCCTCCTGACCGGGTTCTCGGTATCACCATGCCCACGAAAGTCACGCCGGAAGGGGATGTCTCCGATGCCATTACCCTCTGCCAGGTGCTGGGAATGCAGCACAGCATCATCCCTATAGACCGGATAATCGATGCTCACCGGATACTTCCGGGGTATATTGAAACCCCGTATCTCATCGGGAACCTGGCGGCACGGACCCGCATGGCCATCCTGTATTATTATGCAAACCGGGACGGAAGGCTGGTCTGTGGTACATCAAATAAGACAGAATACCTGCTCGGTTACTGTACAAAATGGGGAGACAATGCAGCCGACATCCAACCGATTCTCCACCTCCAGAAGGACGAGGTGTACTCACTTGCACGGGAAGTGGGTATCCCGGGACCAATTCTTTCAAAAAAACCTTCCGCGGGTCTGTGGGCAGGGCAGACGGATGAGGGGGAGCTCGGAATGGCATATGAAAGGATAGACAAAGCCCTGCGGTTTCTGGAAAACGGCAGTGTCAATCCCACATCAGATGATGAAAGGGTCGTTATCGAACGCCTGAAAAAAAATGAGCACAAGCGCCGGCCAGCCATCTCTCTCCTGTATCAAAAAGACAGATGATGCCAGGCAATTATGCAGGACCGCCTGGTTTTCTCCCTTTTGTTCTCCTAAAAAACCACCAGTAACCAAAACCCGCAAGGACTGCTACCAGCAGGGCTACCCAGACATAATTAAGGTAATCCGTATCTGAATCCAGTCTCTGGACCACAGAAACCCTTACCTTCAGGGTATCCGAAATCTGGCTGTTATTCAGTGAGTCCCGGTACCTCACCTCGGAGTCGAGGCCGTAATCCTTGAGAACTGCACTTTTTTCAGTACTGATTTCAAAATGGGCAACGGCACTCTCACCAGCTGCGAGATCACCGAGATACGCGGTGTCATCGTTGCTGGTAAACGGGTCCACGGCGCTGATCCTGGCCTGGGCATTGAATACTGTTGCATTCCCGGTATTCTTATAGACAACATCGATAACACGCTTTGATCCCGGGGTAACTGCCGAGGGGGGCGAAGAAACGACAAAGGAGATCTTTCCTCCAACAGGGACGCCTACCGTGACTATTTCCGAGGTTGCCATGTCTCCCTCGCTGTTCTCATAGATGAGGGCAACATCGAGGGGATAGGTCTGGCCTTCTGCATCAGACGAAACCGATACCTTGAAGCGGGGGGTGATAGTGGCGCCGTCAGGGTATTCCCCGATGTAAACACTGCTATCCGTGGGGATCACGGGACTGTTTCCATTCCGGGTTATTTTTATTACTGCCTTTCTTGCCGGTTCAGACCCGGTATTACGGATCTGGAGTGTCACATAGCCTTCCGTCCCTACATTGAGCTGCTCAGGGGTGACGGAAAGGACCGTCAGTGCTGCCACGGGCCTGACCCTGAACGGGAGATCGAGGGTCGTCTCCTTCACCTTGTAAATATACTGGACATTGTCCTGGCCTTCCTGTTCTGCCATTGCAAGATAAGTGTACGAAAGGTGAAGGGGAAGACTGAACGTCCCCCCGGGGGTTTCAGAGGGAATCTTAATCAGGAATGATGCCTGGGCACTCTTGCCGCCAGGGATGTCCCCGATGCGTTGGGGGTCTGACTTTATTACAAGCGGGGATTCACCGGCTGCGAGATCCGCGATTACCATTTTCGCGGTGTTGGGGAGGTCATCCCGTTCGATGATTCCGGACTGGGCAAATTTTACAGAAATAAGCCCGCTGTTTTCAACCTTAATATTCAATGAAACGGTATCGCCGGGCTTGAATTCATTCGGACCCGATATCGCAGCAGTAAGTTCCGGACCACCTGACATATACTTGCTTCCGGCATGGACAGGTACTGCGATAATCCAAATAAGGAGGAAAACAATAAGAATAGGGCACCTTTTCATCCCGATCATCCTGTTGTTACGGATATAACAACAATCATGTGCGAACCATATATACCTATAGCTGGATGACGGCCCAGCCGGTAGATAAGCGCCGGATCGCCGGTTTTTTCCTACTTTGCCGGACCAGGAGCGAATCGCCTGGATACATCGCTTTTATTACAGTGGTTTCAACTTCATCCACTGAAATCCATGAAAAACCGGGTGACTCCAGGAAATTGGTTTTCCGGTCTCGCAGGCATTTACCTTTAATCAACCCCAGCCAGCGTTTGGACTGATATTGTATGGGTCAGAGGGAAAGGGACATCCCAGCCAGCTTATAATCGGATGTTTATGGAAGGACAGGGGGAGAGTGGCATGGAAACCGATGAAGAGGGAAGAAATGCCCATTATTCTGAATCAGGTGGTTTAATAAACCTTTTTCCCGGGACGTGATCTTTAAGCCATGCAGGGCAATCCCCTCAATAGGTAAGGACGTCCTGCATCGTCCCGATATCAACAAGCCCTTTCATGGCCCTGATTTGTACCCATATTCCATTTTCAACAAGCGCTGCCATCTGGTTCGTCCCTCCGAGAGCGACAACCCCGAAATACTGGGGGTCGACGGTGACCCCGAGGGCGGGTGTATTGGGGAGCCCGACATCAAGGATACCGGTGAATGCAGCTCCCGACAGATCTTCAAGCAGACCTGCGAGGATAGGCTCAGCCTCCATGTGGCATTCCCGGATGTTTGCAAGGATATTACCGTTTCCACTCTTCATCACCCGGGTAATTGAGGTAATTTCCTGGGAGATCAGCACCTGCAACGGGTCGATGGTCGTGTATTCATATCGGATAAGATGGGTGAACCGCCTTGGGACACGTTCCTCAACCTCCACTACACCACCACCCACCGGGTTCATAGGGACCCCCCGGTTGAGCAGAAGCCCGTCAAGGGTGGTACTACAGATGGTCATTAAACCGGTCATTCCCTCGGGAATGACATATCCTTCAATATTTGCCCCTGAATGCTCGAACCGTATCATGGTACTGGCGCAGATACCCGACCTGCAGACATCCTTAATCACCCTGACCGCCTTGTTCAAGTCAGCCGTCCGGAT
>CAZGXZ010000109.1:0-8696 GCA_964530035.1 uncultured Methanoregulaceae archaeon | reverse complement strand
AGCATATCATATCCCGAACCAGGGATCGGCAATGGCGTGTCACAAAAACCATCCTGGTCTCTGTCTGTGCAATCCCGCGAATAGCCGTCCCCCCCTGGTGAAACCCATGTGTTTCCACCATGGAACGGAGTGTACAAACCACCTGCATCCCGTGTGGCATTCCAGATAATCCCTCCACCCGACATCTCTGGCATCCAGGTGTTGTTCAGGTTGTCAAACCGGTTGCCGCTCAGGACAACTCCAGGTGAGTCCTGGATCGAGACACCGTACCATGTATTTTCAGACAGGGTATTTCCAAGGATAAGCGAGCTGTTTCCATGTACCATGCTGATGCCGCCGCCTGCTCCCTGCACGGTGTTGGAGAGTACAACTGCGTCGTGGGAATTCAGCATCGAAATACCGACTCCTCCCCCTGTAATTTTACTTGTACTGATGTTCACAAGGGAATTCACGATGGATATCCCATTTCCGGAGTTGTTGATCCTGTTGTCCGACATGCTGAGACCTGATGCGGAGATGACGGAAATCCCCTTCTCAGAGCAGTTATCAACCACGAGTCCATTCAGGGCGCCGTCGTGAAGGCCCTGGACGATGACCGCCTCCTGACTGTCCCGGATGGTACTGTCAGATAACTCCAGCGATTGGAGGGAAAGCCCACGAAATCCTGTTGCGGTATCAGAAATATTCAAGCCGCGCAGAACCGGATACCGGCTGTCCTGCATGGATATACCATCCGATGAAATGCGGGACAGTCTGGTATTATTGATGGAAAGCCCGGTGCTTCTGTCTATCACGATACCGTACGCCCCCCCGGATACCTGGCATGAGTCGATGACAGTACCGGTGTTGTCCCCACGAGCCCGGATACCGATGCTCCCCGGGTCATTTACAACGATGGTGTCCTTCAGGGCAGTGTCCCGTCCAGTCCCCAGGGATACGGCAAACATGCTGGTCCCTGAGATAAGGCTGTCCTCTATTGAGCATGCCTCGGAGTTCTGGACTGACAGTCCTACACTTCCCCCGTCTATTGACGAAGATGTGATTTTTTCCCTCTTTGAGCCTGTGATCACCATTCCGCTGCCTCGTGACTCATGTATCGCTATGCCTGAAAGATGGTCGTTTTCACCTGACTCAACCCGTATTCCGGTGACTGATCCGGTGAATGAACTGTTGTTCATGGTGATGCTACTGGAATGGACCATCGAGGCCCCCGCAGTGTTCCCGGAAGCAGAAATGTCCTGTATCAGAAGGCCCTGACTGTCCTGGATGCTCATCCCGACGTTATTACCCTTTATATTAATCTTCTCCAGGGTGGATCCCGAAAGTGATTCAAGACCAAGACCCGTCGCCTCTCCCTGGATGCTGAGGTTGCTGACCCTGATCTCCTGCAGGACGCTCCCTTCGTTTACAGGCGCGATACTGATTCCCTGGCTGCCGGATGGGGCATTCCATGGTGTTATGACATGACCCTGTCCGTCGAGCGTGACCCCGGATGATTCGATAAGGATACCGACAGGGGATGAATGGACAATATCTGCCAGGAGGAGATATGCGCCTGGAATGGTGATGTGGAGCCAGCCTCCCTCTTCAAGGGAACTCCCGGATACAAGGGTTGGAGTAACCATGGCGTGGGGGTCCTCACTTTCGGGTAGGGCTTCCTCAACCGGTATCTCTACATCGCCCAGGAAGAGAGATGTGGGTATTTCGTCATCTCCCCCGGAATGGGAGGTTGTATGTACCGCGCCCCGGGAAGGCGGACCGGGATAGACACTCTGCTGAGAAAATCCCGGTAATCCTGGTGGAATGGTAACGGTTGATTGAGATGTGGGGTGTTCATTTTCATCAGAGATTTCCATTGTCCCGGTCAAGGATGGCAGGGACAAGGGGGCTGGATCCCCGTGAGCGCTTTCCTCCCCGGCAGGAAAAGATGGATAGTCACCGGGTGTATCATCAGTCTTTGGGAAATGAACGGATCTGTCATCCTCATCTCTAAAGTAAAGATACCCGGGAGGAAAGGATTCATCTGCAGGGATCCCTGGAGGGTTTACGGCCTGCCCGGAAATTTCTGTTGTGTGGTCATCTGGCACTCTGGCGAGGGTATCTCCTGATCCGGGTGGGACATCTGCGGCCAATCCTAGAGTAATGGCGGTTTCGTCAAGTCCGACACCAAATTCAGGGTGTGGCAGGGCATCAGGGAACTGCGAATTCCGGGATGCCGGGTAGTCCTGCGGATTGGTGGCACCATCTCCATTTCCCGCCAGGTCCTCCTCCCCGGTGGAAGGGGGTGGACACGGAAGCGTGACGCTCACGGAGCCAGTGAGATTTGCCTCACCTGATGAAGGAAGGACAAGGCCGATATTTGTTGAGAGGATGATCAATGCAAGAAATAGTTCCCTGTTCAGGGAGTATCCTGCTTGATCGGTGGAAGGAATTATAGGACAGGGGATATGGCCTTTTTTCCTGAAATCTCGTGGTTTTTTATTTTTAACCGGTTGAAGGTATGGTGGAATGCAGTTTTCCGGCAGGGCCCTGCGCAGTTGATATATGATTCGATAAATAGCCCTAGCTTGACCTGATAGTCTCATAAAAGCCTCTTATACCGGATGAACCGGTATAACGTTCTTTTTAAGAGAGGCCCGATAAAGGTATTCCGGTTCTCTTCAGTGCAGTTCCGAAAAAGAAAACTAAAGAAGGTTCATGGGAATTGAGTATTCCCCGAGACCTGCGGACATAACCCGCGATGGGCAGCATGGACCCTACCCGTCGAGAAAAACAGTTGTTTGCACGAAACGCGCAAAAAATGTTCGTACGCAGGTAAACCCGGTTGTGAAACGAAAGGACCAAGCCCCTTAAATTCTACCTGCGAGGCGGTTTGCTCGCTCGAAACAGGCGGAGGCCTCGTCCTGCTGGCCGAGCAGTTCGAGTGCTTTTCCCTTGCTGTACCAGGCTATCGCTGAATCAGGCTCAATGCGTATGTAACCTGTGAAAAACCGTACCGCTTCCTGGTAATTGCCGAGCATGAGGTTGATGGAACCCAGCTGATAGAATGCATCGGTATGGGAGGGGTCGAGTTTCAGGACCTTCCCATATGCTGCCATGGATTTATCGAGCTTTCTGCCTCTCTGGTGATATCTGGCAATCTCATACCAGGCATCAGCGGTATTCGGTGCCAGTTCGACCACCCTGGTAAAACATTCGAAAGCACGGTCATATCTTCCGAGTTTTTTCAGGGCGATCCCTTTTGAGAACCATGCGTTATAATGTCTTGGATTTAATTCAATGGCCCTGTCGTAATGCGAGATAGCCTCCTCATACCGGCCAAGCCTGTACAACGACTGGTTGCCCATGCTGTTCCATGTCTCTGAAACCTGCTCCTGGACTCTTGGATTTTTCGGGTCGAGGGCAGTAACATGTTCAAACGCAGATATTGCCTCTGTAAATGATTTTTTTCGCCTGAATGCCTCTGCGAGGTGTTCCCAGGCAGGGATATTATCCGGGTCGATGTCAAGCGCTTTCTGGAAGGACTCAACCGCGGCATCGGGGAGGTCAAGTTTTGTAAATGTCATTCCCTTGGCAATAAGGAGTGAAGCGTCGGACGGTTCCATGGAGATGGCTTTTTCATATGCCTTGAGCGCCTCGCGGTAATCACCCTTGTCGTAAAGATAATGGCCCCTCCATCGCCAGGGATACTGGTAATGATCGTCATAGGTACGCGCGAGGTCAAAAAGACGGATCGCTTCATCCTTCTTCCCGATCAGGAATAATGTTACCCCCTTTTCATGAAGGGCAACGCTGTTCCTCGGGTCGAGGGTGAGCGACTCGTTGAACGATTCTAGGGCTTTAAGATAACCAAGGGTACTGACCTGGGACGCTGCAACCCTTCGGAGCGTGATTCCTTTGTGGGTCCAGGTATCAGGGCACCGTGGGTCGATCTCGATGGCACGATCGAAACACCGGATAGCCCGGTCATCACGGCCCAGTTGATAAAATGCCAGCCCCTTTCGATCCCACAGTACTGAAACTGCGGGATTGTCGGCGATTGCCCGGTCGTATTCCTCTATTGCTTCCTCGTATCTGCCGCTTGCACAGAGTCCGTCGCCTTTTTCCAAAAAATCCAGCACCGTTGGTTCGGATCTGCCAAAAAGCCGTTCAATTATATCCATACAGGTGTCTTTGGTCCGTACCGGTGCTTGGATAGGGTATGAAATAAACCTATTGGGTATTGTACACGGGTCTCTGACCAATCAAATTTTTTTAAAAAATAAGCAGTAACTACTGTCTTTTGGAGCTACGTGTGCAGTAGAGAGAAAAAAGACTCTTCGATCGTCAACGGACAATAAAAAAAAGATTCAAGTAGTATTCACCGTTCCATTGAGGACTGCCTGGCCCGTCAGAACCGCAGGAACCGGTGTTGTGGGCTGGACGGTTCCTGGTGGCATTATTTTCGCAACAATGAAATCGGCCGTAGCATTTGCACCTTCCATGATATCCAGACCTGCAAGGAGGTATCCCTTTTCGGCGGGAACCATGAAGGGCCGGACAAGGTTGTTTGTCCCGTTCTGCTTCAGAGGGATCTGTTTTTCCCAGGCGACCCTGCCACCGGCATCAGTCTCGAAGAGATCCATTGCAGTCGTGTTATTAACCGTTGTAACACCGGCGATCACGAATCCACCTGTTGATGACTTCCTGATCTGGCTGCCAAAGCTCCAGACCTGCGGACCTCCGTAATGCTTCTCGAGCAGCTTGTTGCCGCCACCTGCGTCTGTCCTGATAAGGGCGATTGTCTGGTTGCCTGTCCGGGAATCGGTGGTGCTTCCGATGATCGCAAATCCACGGTCAGCGGTCTGGACTACATCGTACGCACGATCATTTCCGGTCATACCATAGTTATGGTTCCAGACGATGGTTCCATCACCGGCTATCTTCATGATGAAGATATCTTCAAGACCCTTTGAGAGAAGCGGAGATGCGGACTCGGTTGAACCGACAATTACCAGACCGCCATCATCGAGGGCTATGGCCCCGCGGGGATTGTCATTCTTCGCTCCAGGATAGGTCTTGGTCCATACCGGGTTGCCCTCGACATCAGTTTTAATTACAAGGACATCAGTCCCGGAAGTCTTGGTCGTCGTGTTCCCAACAATAAGGAATCCGCCGTCGGAGGTCCGTACCACCTTGCATGCGCTGGTGTACCCTGGCATGTCGTACGTCCGCTTCCAGACCGTTTTCCCTGCGCCGTCGAGTTTTAAAACACCTATGTCGGACTGACCGGGCTGTGCCATCGAACCCCGCACAAGGAGGACCATTCCGTCCTTTAACGGCTCGATGTCGAGCGCGATATCCTGTCCTGCAAGGTTGATGGTCTTGTTTGAGATCTCTTTTCCGTCCACGTCGATCTGGGTCAGGAATACTGCCGAACCATCGGATGCATTCGTTGACCCGAAGAGGTAGTACCCGTTTGACACCTTTTCAATCCCTCTAAGGACTTCATTTCCCGGATTGCCGAAGGACTTCTGCCATGCGACCTGCGCATCGGTCGCAGAGACTGCCGCGACAAGGAATAACAGGGCGGCTGCTACAAATACCCCCCAGACAAAGCGCTTTGAAACCATTAAATCCAATCCTCCACGTACGTGTGGTGCCTATCCCGTATGCTCTGGGACAATATGGGTGTTGCGAAGTGTTGATCAGAGGACCAGACCGCGGTCACCTGGGAAACCCCGGGCGGGGGAAACGTCTTCGGGATCCAAATGTGATACAGCGAACCGATACCGTTTGGCCTGATTTGGTATGAAAAATGCGTAGTGAGTTCACACCTGCAGAAATCCCTTCCTGACTGTTTACATGAACTCGTGCATGATTGCAATAACCGATGTACTGTCCGATGCTGCTGCATATGCCTTCAGCGGTTCGTCATTGACCTCAAGAAAGCGGTGACCCCATGACAGCACCGATACTACATCGGCCGCCTGCTCCGGTTCACCAAGGATGAACAGGGCAGCTGCAAATGCTTCCAGCGAGGATAACTTGAACGGTTTACCAAAATTAACCGGATTTGCCGCGAGGAGAAAGGGGAGAGCTCTCCTGATCCTCCAGGAACGCACGGCGGTGGTATCGAGGATTGCCCATGAACAGTCAAGCACGGTGATGGACCTGATGATGACCCTGTCAGACGGCGAGATAGCCTGTTCTGCGGTAGGGTCGAGGAGAAGGCTGTTTTTTGGTATCTGTCGCAGGCGGGGTATCAGCCTGATTTTCCCTGCGCGTTCAAGACGTTTTACACTGCATTTCCTTGGGTCGCAGGTATTGTCACGGTACGCGAAGAGGGGGATCATCTATCTCCGGTGCGTGCTTACCGGATAAGTACATGTACGTTCTCGCCTGCACGGGAGTACTTGGGATCTCACCCTGTAAATTCAGGAATTCAGGCAGATATTCGCCTGAAGATTCCACTTGTGCTCTTCAACGCTGCACGGAGTTCGGGATCAGGGTAGTGCCACTCCCCTGTCCCCTCGAGGATGAAGCAGCCTGGGGCCAGGTACCACGCACGGGGTGTGGAGAAGTTGAATTCCGGGACAATGGGAAGAAACGGCTGCAAAACCAGGAAAAAACGTATTTAAAGGGAATAGACCATGGATTTCCGATATGCATAATCCTGGGTCAGGTATCGCAGGCTGGTAAGATGATCTGTGGGTGCCCATCCACCTGCAATGATCAGCCCGATTGTTTATTTGCGACCGTATTCCCCGGCACCCCGGTTACGGATGCCGCAACTTTTTCGCGTTACCGTATCTATCTTGCAGCCCCTCTTTTTTCTGAAGCAGAGCGCCTGTTTAACAGGAAACTTGCAGCGGTCCTGGCCAGGCATAATCTCATGGTATACCTGCCCCAGGATGCAGGGGATAATACGCCGGGGAGGGACACAGGTAAACACCAGGAGATTTTCCTGGCAAATATTACCGCTCTACAAAAATCGCATCTTGTCATTGCCGTTGTTGATGGCGCCGATGCTGATTCCGGCACAGCCTGGGAGATGGGATATGCGTTCGCGAATAAAATACCGGTGGTAGCCTTGCGAACGGATTTCAGGATGGTGGGTGACCATGAGCATGTGAATCTCATGCTCGAGCAGTCGGCTGCGGTCGTACAGTCCTGCAAGGACCTGGTGGAAGTACTGACATATAAAAAACCATTCCCCGATATCACTCCCACATTTGACTGTAACTGTCGATAAAATTCGCAATCGCAGGTATTCACCGGGAAACTTTCGGAAAATGATAAATCCGGGAACAGACCCGTGTCGCCGGGACTAATTGAGTGTTTGATGAGATCGGAAGGACCTCTTTCGGTACCAAAATGAACAGCCCTGGTGATAGCGGTAATGATTCATTCTCCAGGCCTGGAGGAAATGTATATCTGTTTTTTTCTTCAACAGTCTGAAGGGAAGACCCGATGAAATCCAGAAAGCAACCTGAAAGGAAAAAAGATGGGGGAATTAGTCTCGATCATGGGATCATTGAAGAACGGTCGGGTGGTAGTTGCTGGAGCCTGGAACAGATAAGGGCGACGGTTACCAGCAGCAGGTACATCCAGATTCTTATCATACTTACCCTCGTGGGTGGATTCCTTCGTTTTTTCAACCTTGGTTTCAATCCCCTCTGGCTTGACGAGGCCGTAACCCTCCAGTTTGCACAGCAGACATTCGGGGAGTACTGGCAGACGGTTGCAACCGGTACCGATTTCAACCCCCCTCTCTATATCTGGCTTATTCATGCGGTCATCACCTTCGGGACATCAGAAGTTGTTCTTAGGATCCTCTCGGCACTGTGCGGAACGATTGCAATACCCGCAATATATCTGATGGGGAAGGAGTTCTGGGATAAAAATGTCGGGATTATCGCTGCAGCACTCCTCACCTTCTCGGGAATGCATATTTCTTACTCCCAGGAAGCACGTGCCTATTCCCTCTTTGTTGTTGTCATCATAGTGCAGATATGGCTCTATTGGAAAGCAATCAACACCAACACACCGCGTTCATGGATTGTGTTCGGGCTTGTTTCTGCACTATGCTGCTGGTCGCATTTCTATGGCTTCATCATGACGCTCATCCTGGTCGTCCTCACGCCTGTTATCATGCTCGAGGCATTCCGGGCAGGTATATCAAAGATACGGCCATTTTTATGCGGCATTCTCACCTGTTTTGTTGCATGTCTCCCCCTCATCATTCTTACAGCCAGTCTCTTTCTCATACGCACAAGCAAGCCTCCTACCTTCGGACTTCAGGGATTCGACCTGTTTTTCATGGCATTTGCCCAGTTTTCCAGTTATAGTCTGATTGTGCTTGTTCTCTTCATGGTTCTCTTCATCCTGGGAATGATAGCCGTATTCTACGCAGAATGGAAAAAAGCGGTGTTTATCGTCGCAGTAATCGCCCTCACCTTCATCATCAGTAATTACCTTTCATATCGCATGCCCATGGAGGCGCGACACCTGATCCTCCTCCTCCCGGTCTTTTATGTGGGAATCGCTACTTCCTACCTTGTTTTCGTGAAATTCATCAGAAATAAAGCCGTAATCTATGCATTTATCCTGGTCGCGTGTCTCGTCAATGCACCCCTGCTGGCGAATTACTACACGCACCTTTCCAAGGAGGACTGGAGGGGTCTTTCGGGGACTCTGTCAGGTATGACCACCCA
>CAZGXZ010000108.1:5647-8712 GCA_964530035.1 uncultured Methanoregulaceae archaeon | reverse complement strand
ATTGTTAGTTTGACGTCATTGTACTAGGATCTTGTGGTTGAACCTGAACAGTTACTTTTTTTTTAAGAGAAAAACAGCCCGGGCTTTCCTCGTACCATGACCTATGAATCAGGTCATCCCGGGTTTCAGCCTGCTATCCATGAATTCCTGCTCAAGGATTTCCTTCACCTGGCCGATTGTCACTGAGAGAACGAGGAGAAAATGAGGGGCACCCAAGGAACTGATAGGATTTTTCGCAGCCTCACCGATCATAGCCGGGTGAGGCCGGACGGGAGGTGTATGAAGGGTCAGGGAGGTCCTCCCCGGGGACAGACCCTGGTGGGCGCTATGGGGTGAATCCGTACCCTCTATGGTATTAGATCCGGCTGAGTTGGAAGAAACCTCTCCTTAATACGTGACAGAAGGTTTCTTCCAACCGCTTTTTTTACACGCTTTCAACAGCGAACCTGTAGTCGATACTTGTCAATAAAAACTACCGGTTTTTAAAGATTTTGACAACTCCTTTCACCATTTTACCTATTCGATTCGCCTTGTTGATCCAGACAAAGCATTATCTTAACGAGTAGTATCGTGATGCTGATTCACAATTTTTTTTATTAATGCTGAGCACCTTTTCCCCAAGCCGGGGCAGATCTGTCACCATCTCATACACCTCTCTGGAAACAGATTGGGTTCAAATTATGATATAAAGCAGAATGGTTGACGGGACTGCATTATGGGGGGCTCTGTAGGACCCATGAGATCAGCCCTGGACACGGTTAGTGGCTGGACTGATTCGAATGGGAGAGACCGGAATGGATTTGCCGAAGTATTTTCAGAATACAGGAATAGCGATTTTATTTATTGTGCTTCTTGCGAGTATAACCATGGTAGCAGGGGCGGATACAATTCCAACCCCGATTTTGCCTGCTGATATACAAATTAGTTCCCCCGCAGGGGAGGCATGGTATTATTCAGATAGTGCATTTGATGGGACGAATTACCTTGTTGTATGGTTTGGGATATCCGGGTCTCGTGGGTTTATCAAAGGCCAGTTTATGAGTCAAACCGGTGAATATGTCGGGAGTCCCATGTTAATTGCAGATAATCTGGTTAATGCGGGATCGGTGAGTGTTGCATATAATGGAGCCACTTACCTGGTTACGTATGTTAACCAGCAGGGAAGTGAGGGGATTTATGGAACGTTTGTGAATCCTTCCGGCACAGTGGGGACCACCATAGTCGTAAGCGATCCTAATGTATCTAACTCTAGGTATGACCCGGAAATAGCGTCAAATGGCTCTGATTTTTTTATCGTATGGCAAGATAACCGTAACTATTCACCATACTATGGTGACATTTATGGTCAGAGGATCTCATCATCGGGGATTCGTTTAGGAAACAATATTGTCATAAGCCCGCAAGTAAAAAACCAGGGCAGCCCAACGGTCGCTTTTAAAGACAATTACCTTGTGGTGTGGTATGAATGTGATGTACCTAACGCAAAAGATAATGATCTTTTTGGAGAATTAATTTCTTCAGATGGCCATTTTATTAAGGGTCCGATATCCATTGCAAATGGTCCCACAAGCCAGGGTGGATCCAATGCAGTAGTACAAGGAAGTGAGGATTTTCTTGTATCATGGAATGATTATACCACGGTTTCTCCATATGTCTCTATGACACGGGGTACCCGGGTATCCTCAAGCGGAGATCTTATCGACACTCCCACGAATCCTGGTGGATTTCTGATAATGGATGGATATGATCCGGTAGACCTGGCTTTTGATGGGACGGACTGGCTGGCCGTAATGGGCGGAAATCCAGTAAAAGCTGTTAAAATCTCTCAGAATGCCCAGGTAATCGACCCTCAGGGAATTGCAGTTTCCGTAGCCAAAACTCAGTATTATTATCCAACTATTGCCTCCGGTTCATCCAATTATCTCGTGGCCTTTTCTACGGGACAGGGAAGCGGTACCAGGACCACAATATTTGGACAGATCGTAGAAATGCGGGAAGCACCAGCACAGGCACCTGTTGTAACCGGCGGGACTTCCTCGTTGGAAGGCCTTGAAGGCTCGACCATTCAGTTTTCCGGAAGCTATATTGACCCTGGTGACAGCGGGGTTCACACCTTTGTATGGGATTTTACTGATGGGACATCATCAACAGGTACACTGACTCCAACGCATGTTTTTGCGGATAATGGGCAATACATAGTAAAATTAACCGTTACCGATTCAGGTGGATTAAGTGGAATGGGTACAGTTTGGGTTAAAATAACAAATGTGGCCCCAACCGTGGATGCAGGCCCTGATTTATCTGCGACGACAGGAACTCCTGTTTCATTCTCAGGGTCATTCAGTGACCCGGGGACAAAAGATACCCACACCATTGTCTGGAACTTTGGAGACAACAGCCAACCAGCCAATACACTGACCCCCACTCATATCTTTAATTCGGCAGGTGTGTATACCGTAACCCTGACCGTAACTGACAAGGACAACGGGGTTGGGAGTGACACAGTACAGGTAACCATTACCGATTCCGTTCCTGTTGCTAATGGAGACAGTTACAACGTTGATGAAGACCAGGTGCTGAGCGTTGCCGGGGAGGACGGCGTCCTTGCAAACGACAACTTTGCAGGATCCGTAAGCGTTTCTGTTCAACAGAACCCGGCAAACGGGGTAGTAAACCTGGAGCTGGACGGTTCTTTTTCCTACACCCCGGATGGTGATTATTACGGAGCAGATACCTTCACCTATACGATTACTGCCGGATCACAGACCAGTTCTCCTGCAATTGTCACCATCGACGTCAGAGACATCAACGATCCCCCGACTGCACTGTTTAGCTTTTCATCAGGAACCTTGACAACCGGGACCAGCGTGCAGTTTACCGATGAATCCACCGACAAGGATGGAACCATTTCCAGTCATTCATGGTCCTTCGGGGACGATCCAGCGGTATCCACTGATATCAACCCGACTCATACCTACAACACTGCCGGGACCTACACCGTGACCCTGACCGTTACCGACGATGACGGAGCTTCTGCTACCTCTGATGCACAGATAACAATCACC
>CAZGXZ010000108.1:0-5547 GCA_964530035.1 uncultured Methanoregulaceae archaeon | reverse complement strand
GATAACAACCCGACTCATACCTTCAGCACTGCCGGGACCTACACCGTGACCCTGACCGTTACCGACGATGACGGAGCAACTGCTTCGATAAATCACGATCTAACGATAAATCCCTCCCAACCCCCGGTCACCGACACCACCCCGCCCATCATCCAGAACGTCGTGATTACCCCGAACCCCGTGGCTGTCAACAGCCAGCCGGTCCTGAAGGCGACCATTGACGACAGCACCACCGGCAATTCGAAGATCGTCACCGTCCAGTACTCAACAGACGGGAACAACTGGGTCACGATATCCATCCCGGGTGGGACACCGACGGTCCAGGCCCAGGCAACCCTGCCCGGATACACCACTGCTGATATCATCAGCATCTATGTCAGGGCGACCGACTCAGCCGGCAACACGGCGACCTCGGAGCCTGTCCTCCTTGCCGTCTACGACCCGAACGGGGCATTCCTCACCGCCGGCGGCTGGTTCACCTCCCCGGCAGGTGCGTACAAGGCAAACCCTGCTTCGACCGGCAAAGTGAACCTTGGCTTAAACTCCAAGTACAAGTCCGGGAGCCAGGCACCAACCGGGGAGACCGAGGTCAAGTTCAAGGAGGCCGGCATGAACTTCAAGGCGACCGCCTATGACTGGATGGTAATCTCCGGGGCGAAGGCAACATACCAGGGATCGGGGACCATCAACGGCGCCGGGAGTTACGGCTTCCTTGTATCGGCACTTTCAGGAGACGTATCGAAAGGAGGCGACAAGGTCCGGGTGAAGATCTGGGAGAAGGGGACCAGCAGGATCATCTATGACAATGGCATGGGTGCCGACACCGCCGATCCCACGACATCCCTCGGTGGCGGCAGCATCAAGCTCCACAAGTAACTTTTTTCCAGTCGTTTATCTTCATCAGATGTAGTCAGTGCCACGGTATTTTCATTATGAGAAAAGGAAACACTCCATTCACGCCGGCCCCTTATGAACGCATGATCCCCTGCCTGGAAAGACCAACAAAACCGGGCATCATTCCTCCAGGGTGTTAAAAAGTGCTACCTGTTTTGAACTCCCGTACAAATATTTATTTGCATCAAACCGCTTATAGAGCATACAGTGAAAAAGGATGACCAGGGACCATGAGCTCTCAAGGATAGGTATTTCACTGCCGAACCACCTCCTGACCAAGTTCGACGACATCATCAACCTGAGGGGCTATTCCTCCCGTTCAGAAGGGATCCGGGACGCAATCCGGTCCTACATCACCTATTACAAGTGGATGTCCGATGTCCACGGTGAACGGCAGGGGGTCATCACCATGATCTACGACCATGAACAGCGGGGCCTCCTGTCAACGCTCGCCGACATCCAGCACGATTTCATGAATATTATCCAGGCGGCGATCCACTCTCACATCACCCACGCCCAGTGCCTCGAGGTCATCCTGGTCCGGGGAGAGGGCGAGGATCTAAAGAAACTCGCCGAACGCCTCATGGCCCAGAAGGGTGTGGACTCAGTGAAACTGACAACCCTCCCGATAGGTGACTGATACCACGAATACCATCACTATTTTGTGAAAAATGCTATCGCTCCTTTCCGGCCTTCGGGAAAGAGGAGTGACGAAAAGGATGCCGGGAATCAGTACCAATTCCCTTTTTCCATCAGTTCATGGCTCCCGGGTCATCACGAAAAAAAGCACGCAGGTGCATAAAAAAGGGGACGTCCTGCCGACGGCCTCTTGTCAGGGCTCCGCACGGATTGTTCCTGCAGGTCTCCATTCTTTCCGGTCTGTGTCCGTCCGACTGCTTTGTCACCCCTCGATGAGTACTTCGGTCCTTGAGAAGAGCCTCCGTGACTCGTCGGAAAACTCGAGATAGAAGGTCTTCCCAAGGTTTTCGGTCGTATTGAAGCGGTAATTTTGAGATATCCCGGCCTGGAGCAAGGCATTGCTGACATAGGCGACATCTCCGGGCCTGAATGCAGACAGGGACTGCCAGGTGTTCCCCTTGCCGTCAGTGATGGCGCTCCGGTCAACAACCGTCACCAGGTGGCCCACGTCCCCGAAGGTCCTCGACGGCCGGACGGTCACGAGGCTCGCCCTGATCGGGATGGGGGAGCCGCCCATGTGCTCGATGGTCAGGTTCCCCCCCTGGTGGTACGTGGCACGGATCGTAACCTGCAGGGGGGATTTTTCGTCAGTCACGAGAGATGAGGAGTATGTCGAAACGACACCGGCGATGATGAGGGTGGCGACGAGCATCAGCATGACCCCGATGACCGGTGACACCGCCCGGTCGCAGCACCGTAGTGCCATTTTCATCCCTCCACCGGGACTTCGCGGTCGAAAATGACCTTTCCACTCGGGACATGGAGGACCTTCACCTGCACGAGGTCCCCCTGGCGGAGCTCGTACCAGTTCGTCCCGAACAGCGCCTGCATCTCGTCGACGGATGATGAGGTGTAATTTGTCCCGACTTTATAGACAAAAGGCTTACTCTTTTCTACTCCATACCCCCCGCTACCATCATCAGGTCCATACGCGGACGCCATCAGCCGGGTGTTTGCCGCCAGGGTGTAGTTGCCAAAGTCCTGGGCCGGGTCGTACGGGGGGTCCTGCTTCCAGGCCCGCGTCCCGGGCCCGAACCCGGCCGGTGACCGGTATTCCCAGCTCCCTACATGGGTGTTCGCCCCGGTGAGGCTCCCGGGAACGTATGTCCCGTTCGATGACAGGTTGCTCCTCCACGAGGTGATGATTTTCAGGTCGGCTGTCCGGATCGGCTCGCTCACGGACAGGACGCCGAAGGAAAAGAAACTGCCCTTCTCGCCGGTGTTGACAAAACGCACCTCGCCCATCATCGTGGGCGCCTTCTTCTCGCTGGTCATGAACCCTCCCGAGAGGGAGGAGACCACGGATGCGATGATCACCGTGACGATGAGCATCAGCATGACCCCGATGACCGGGGATACCGCCCGGTCTTTCAAGGATTTATAGGGGTCTTTTGTGTAATCGGAGTTGTGTTTCATAGTCGTTCATCCTGCAGAAAGAGAGACCACGCGACGGTTGACCGAGACGAATGACCGATTAACCGGGTCAAAACTATAGGTAAAAGTCCCATCGGTTGAAGCACTCACACTGACATTAGGCCAGGTCCCGTTGATTGATGTCAAATACCTGCCCAGGGCATCCCTGAGCCCTTCCGGGAGCGTCTGGTTAACTCTGACATCCATAGAGATGGGCTGAAATGTCTTTGCGGGCTCGTCATGGACGCTGTACCTGATCGACCCGACACCGTTGCCGGAGGTGAACGTCTGGTTGCCGGGTTCGAAGGAAGTCAGGGTAAGGGTCAGGTTACCGTCTTTTCCGGGGTTCTCATCCGGGAGAATCACTCTCCTGAACCGCTCCCAGTGCCCGGACGTTTCAATATTGCTGTCGTCACGGTACTCGAGCGGGGTCTCGATGTCGCCTTTCGTAACCGTCACGTACCCGAGCGACCAGTTGTACCCCTGGTCCACCCAGAAGTGGACGGTGGGCCGGTACCCGACCGTGACGAGACGTGCTTCGTACTTCGTTTCATTTACCGTTACCGTAACGGCAGGGCTGCCAGTGGTATCATTCGTTACGAACAGCGTGCCCGACGAACGGAGCGTGTTCAGGGGCACCTCGCCTCCCCCAAGGGGGATTGCGAACGTCCCGCTGCTCCCGGACGGCCCAGAGGCAATACCCGACAGTGCCGCCGAGAGCCGTGCGAAGCCCTCCTCGACCTCACGCACGTGGCCTACCTCTGCCTGGGCCTTGAGGTCGGGGATGGTCGTCGTGTTCAGGACGGCGAGCAGTGAGACCACGATCACGAGGACCAGCATCACGCCGACGACGGCAGCGACAGCCGGGTCCTTCATGGACCCACCGTCCCGGTGAAGAGGACCGTCTCCGGGGTCGAGAGCCTGACGCTGTCGCCTAATTGTACGGAAATGTCATTCACCTGGACCCTCCCTCCGAGGTCGAGGACGGTCCTCGCCTTCCCGCCGTCAGCGGTGAAAAAGGTCAGTTTTGGAGTATTATTCGGATACAGGGGAGCTTTTGCAGTATATGCCACGCCGTTTATGGTCAGGCTGAGCTGGTCGGTCCTGACATAATCCCCTCCCTTGTGCCAGAGGGTCACGCTCCCCTCTTCACCTGTCGTCGCGTTCATGAGGACAGTGACAACAGGGGCACGGCCGGCAGGCATGAGCGCCCCGGACTGTACGACAAGGGCCCCGGCCATGACGAGCACGACGGAGAGCATCAGGAGTTCCCCGACGACCGTTGACACCGCTGGCTCGCGCCTTCCTGTCATGGCTCTCACACCACCCAGACCTCGAACAGGAGGATGGTCGCCACCATGAAGACCACGACGTGCTTGAACCCGGAGAAGAGGCTGTTCGAAGAGAGCTTCCCGGCCATGAGGCCCGAGGAGATGCCGAGCAGGATGGCGATCCAGTACATGTCGACGACGTTGCTGGCGGTGTTCATGGGGAGGTTGAATGACTTGAAACTCGCGACGAACGCGACATTCAGCTGGTACACGGTGAACAGGAACACGCCGAACGAGAGGTAGACGATCATCACGTAGACAAAGGCGTTGTTGAACCGGGCGTACTTCATCTTCAGGTAGTGTTCGAAGTCCGATACCGCGATGACCAGGATGTCGCGGATGTAGTCCGTTATCTCGCTCGCCTTGACGACAAGGGATATGGCCCTCTTCACCGAGACGAGCCCGATGCGTTCTTCCATCCGGGTGAGTGCCGTGGTGACGTTCGACCCCCGGTCGACCTCCTCGGTGACCATTTTCAGCTCGGACGAGAGGACACCCACCCGGGTCCGGGAGATGATGCTGACCGCCCCCTGGAGGGTGAGGCCGATGTCCTTCATGTTCACGAGTTCACGGAGCAGCTCGGGCATCTGCTGTTCGATGGCCCTGACGTAGTGCCTCCTGATCTCGTAGGCGACCATGAGGGGTATCACGGCAACGGTCGCTATGAGGCAGAGCGAGCTCTCAAGGGGGTAATGGGTGAAAAGGACCCCGGTGATGCCGTTCAGGTACAGCAGGAATATGACCAGGCCAAGGGCGGTCCCTGCCACGGCCCCGTAGAGGTAGTTGGCGGTGAAGGCCCGGACCGGGTGTTTCATGACCTTCAGGTACCGGAACCACTGCCTCCTGGACTCGACCTTCTTCATGACCTTTTTGTCGGCGAACGACCTGGCCGTTTTCATGGCGGTGTCATCGGCGTATTCGCTTTCCCGGATCTCCTTCCTGATGATGGAGAGGTCGTCGGGCGGGAGGAGCATGTGGAGGATCCAGATGATCCCCGCCGCTCCCGCAGGGATGGAGACCAGGATCATCGGCAGGTAGGCCGAGAGCTGGTTCTGGCCGCCGAGGTTCTGGGCGACGATCATGATCATGACCACGATGGGGCCGGCCACGAACGCCGTGACATACACCTCGGCCAGGATCTCGAGGGTCTGGAGGGCCGTGTCCAGTTCCCGGCGGGCGATGTCCCGGTACAGGTCGGACCGGGAGGCGA
>CAZGXZ010000107.1:0-8750 GCA_964530035.1 uncultured Methanoregulaceae archaeon | reverse complement strand
GGGAGGTTGTTGCCGATATGCCGGTAATGGTTGTGGATACGGGTTTTGCCATCCATATCCATCCTCCCGGGATTACCAAGCAGGTGGCTTTTGAACGGATTTCAAATGACCTGGGGATCGCCCGTGGATTGTTTCTGGCTATCGGTGATTCCCTCAACGATCTCGAGATGCTGCAGGCAGCAGGGATGAGTGCAACCGTTGCGAACGGACACCCGGTGGTCAGGAAAGTGGCAGGGTATGTTTCAGAGAAAAAGTATGGTGACGGATTTATCGATGTCGTGGACCATTTCAAGCATTATTTTTTTGCCAGGTAACGGTCAATCACGATATAGTCCTTGATATCCTTGACCGCTTCAAAGCTGATGAACAGCTTGTCACCGTCCATGCGATAACCCGAGATGTCGAAGGAAGGGTCAGGCTGGACGATAAGATCAACAACTGCCCCGCTCTCGAAGTCCACGATGATATTCTTGAGGGTCCCGATCATCTTCCCCTCGCTGGTCATTACTTTTTTTCTCGAGAGGCTTCGGGCGAGTGTTTTAGTCATGAAAAATCATCAGGTTATTTTCATATTTAAACATGTCCAGATTCCTGCCCTGCTCTTTTCTGCATTGAAAAGGCCCTAGGAGATAAGGTCCACGGCCATGTCGATGTCAGTTCCGCGGATAGTCTTCCGTCCTGCATGGCTGGAGATCTTCAGTGTTTCGACAGCCAGCTTCATGCCGTACTCTTCAAGAGCGGCAGCAAACCGCTCCTTTGCCTCTTCGCTTACCCGCAGGGCTCCCCCTTGCTTCAATATCCGTCCTGCAGTGGCTCGTGGTATGGTCCCCATGTGTTGTAGTTCCCTCTCCTGATGGTTTTTCGTGATTCTGGTCCCTGGATGGTCCTTGCAGAAGATCTGCGTGTACGTGGTGGTCAGGACATAATAAAAGAATGGTTCGGAGGGCTCCGGTTTCAGAGCGAAGGGAAAACCCGGATAATATCGGACTGGGTCAGGATCCCGACGATAGCACCGTTTTCTATTACGATCAGCCGCCCTATTTCCCTCTCCTTGAACCGTCGGATGACTTCATACAGCTGGATATGGGGTGGTGCCTGGACGACGTCCTCGGTCATGATGGAGATGACCGGGCTGTGGGCCGGCTGCCGCCTGTCAAGTGCAGCAATGATGTCGCTCATGGTTACGATCCCAAGAAGCGTCCCGTCCTTAACAACTGGTGCTCCATGGATCCGGTGTTCATGGAAGAGCCTTATGGCTTCTCTGATCGGTGCATCCGGGAGGAGGGTTATCACCGGCGATGTCATGTACTCCCGTATCGGACTTTTCGGGAGCGAGATCATTTCGATGATTGAGATGAGGAGTGACATTTCGAGTTCATCCTTCCAGAACACCTCTCCGCGAAGGATGAGCTTGTTGACCGGGGTCGGGCCGATGGTTATCAGGTCCCCGGTCTCGAATACCTTGACCGAGCCCAGGATTTTTATCATTGCCTGGCAGACATCGGGGTGGCAGAGGGAGGTGAAGGCGATCTCGGAGACCTTCACGCCCTCGAGCACGGCGCCTCCCCGGTACACCGGTACTTCGTAGCTGTCTCCCGAGACATTGAGGTTGAGCTCCTTGTATGCCAGGGCCGTGGGATAGTACCCCCCTTTCGGGCCCGGGACCCCGTCGACGAGGCCAATCGCCTTTAAGGCCTGCATCTGGTTCCTGACCGTTCCGGGGTTGCGGCGTATGACCTCGGCGATCTCTTCCCCCTTGATTGGTGCGGAATTTTTCTGGTAGAGGCTGATGAGGGTGATAAGGATATCCTTCTGTATGAGGGAGAGATCCATAATGATTAATCATCATGATCCCGCATAAATAGATTAGGTTGAACCGGTCGTGGAATTTGAAAAAATACCAACAATCCCGACGGCAGAGGAGATCCTCGACAGGAGTTTCCGTCGCGCCGCGGTGAAAATGAAAGAGAAGAGGAACAAGGACCGGGCGAATGTTGATTTTGTGCGCACCGTCCACCAGGCGGTTCATGATCGCCTTATCAAGGTGATACGTTCATTCCCGGAATTTGATACCGTACCACGGTTCTACTATGAAATCGCGGATATCCTTTTTTCCATCGACCGGATACGCAAATCCCTCGGTGCCGTTGGATGGGCCGCAAAATGGGCAAGGGAGCATGGTCCGGGGCTTTCCTACCAGGCAAGAAAGGCGGATGACCCGACAATAATCAGGAAACGGGCGGTGGCACGTCTTGCATCCGTGGTCCATCAGGTGGGCCCTGACCTGCTTTTCCTGAACGAAGTCCGTAATGTTCTTAGAAAGCTGCCCCATGTCGGCGAACATTTCACCGTGGTCGTGGCGGGTTTCCCGAACGTCGGGAAGTCCTCTTTTATAAGAAGAGTTTCAAGCGCCGAGCCTGAAGTGGCGTCGTACCCGTTCACCACCAAGGGGATCATTGTCGGCCACAGGGAGACTCCTCAGGGCAGGGTCCAGTTTATCGATACACCCGGGATCCTTGAGCGCCCCCCTGAAAAACGGAATTCCGTGGAAAAACAGGCGGTTTCGGCGATGCTCCACGTAGCCGATGCCATTCTCTTCATCCTCGATCCGAGTGCCCACTGCGGGTACCCCCTGGAGGACCAGATGCGTCTTTTACGTGAAGTCGAAGGACTGGTAGATGTCCCTCTCGTGGTGGTCACCAACAAGTCCGATATTCTGGCCCTTGACCAGTACCCGTCTATGGCAACGGCAAGCGGAGAGGGAGTTGAGGAGGTACTTATCAGGGTCCTGTCCTGCCACGTCCCCGGATCAGAGAAATGTAAGGGCGTACCCGACCAGAAAACCGAGGATAGCCCCCCCGTTTAAAGGAGGGAGCCCTGCCTGCGCAACCCCCCTCCTGACGAAATGCATGAGTACCGCAAGACCTGCAAGGGAGCCGAGCATGGCGCCGAGAGCCGGGAGGCTGATGGGAAGGTTCCCTGAACCGGGGAGAAATACCCCTGCCGATACGACGAGGATTGCAGGCATGATGAGGTCACCCATCCCCATGACATAGGCCGTTCTCTCTCCCTCACCTGAAGAAATATCACGGACACCCTCCTTAATGAAGGAATATCCCCTTTTCTTTGGAATGACGAAAAGGATGGGCATTTTTGATTCAAGCACGCCCTCAGCGAGTGCAATCATGTGACGTGTCCGGTATACTGCTATTGCGTCATATATCGCGAGGATACTGAGAAGGACCAGCACCGGAACGATCCCGAGTGAGATGCCGAAGATGGCAGCGACTCCTGCTGCGAGGAGTATTCCGAGGGTATTGATCACATACCACTCAGGGAAGGCATACAGTGCATAGGTCCCGACGGTTGCGAGCAGGACTGGGACCACGGTCAGCCACGGTTCAGGGAGGTCCAGGGTGAAGAGGATGGCACTGAAAACGTAACAAAAAGTGAGAAAGAGGGAAACCCAGATAAGTGCAGCAAATATCCTTTTAAAACCCCGTCTGATGAGGACCAGCATGACAACGGTGAACACGATGAGGATCCCGAAAAAAATCACGGGATTGGAGAGTGATTCAGGGTCGGAAAAAGCGGCGATTCCTGCCGTCTGTACCGGTACCGATAAAACGAGCGCAAGGATTTCCACGATAATGAGCATGAAGGCCATCGCGGCAAGGGGAATGTATTCTTTCAGGAACATGGAACACCGGGCGGGAGGGTCGTTACCTTAATAATTATAATCCCATTATCTAAAAGCATGAATCTCCGTTCCTTTGTGGCAAATGTGGTGCTGATAATCGTCATGGTTGCAGCAACCGTCCTCCTCATGCAGCAGATTTCTCCGAATCCCCTTGTCGCGGTGTATGCCGGAGTCCTTATGTTCGCCCTCGGAGCGCTCATCCTCTCGCTGTCACTCAGGACTGAGAGGATTGAAAACCAGTTCATGGCCCGTGAGCGCATGGTCAGGGGCAACCTCGAGGACTTTGAAACCAGGATGACCCAGCGGTATGACCGGACCATGGCACGGATTGATGAGGTAGTCACCGAGTTCTCAAAACGGGCATACCGTTAGGGAGGTTTTCGGCGTGGGAGTTCCGCTTCGTGACCTGCTCCGGGATTATCGCACTGTCACAGGCTGGGAGGACCTCCGGGGTATTGCTGCGGTTGATGCGTTCAATACCCTGTACCAGTTTCTCTCAATCATCCGCCAGCCGGACGGGACACCCCTCGTGGACGGGAATGGCAGGGTGACCTCCCACCTGTCCGGGATCCTGTTCCGGAACATGAACTTCATCCAGAAAGGGATACGACCCGTATATGTATACGACGGGAAGCCTCCGGAATTCAAGGAAGGGACGATAGAAGGCCGGAGGGTGATCAGGGAAAACGCCCGCGAACAGTGGCGTGAAGCCCTTGAGCGCGGAGATATCCAGGAAGCTGGAAAGCATGCACGTGCCTCATCAAAGATCGATGCCGAAATTATCGATACATCAAAACGGCTTCTTGGACTGATGGGGATCCCTGTTATCGAAGCCCCAAGCGAGGGGGAGGCCCAGATCGCCCATATGGTCATGCAGGGATCTGCACAATATGCAGTTTCCCAGGACTATGACACCCTTCTGTTCGGCGCTCCTGTGCTGGTCCGGAATATGACGATAAGCGGAAAACGGAAACTCCATGGCCGCTTAATAACGGTTTCACCAGAGAGGATACTTGCCGACAGGGTTTTTTCAGGGCTTTCAATAACCCGCAGCGACCTTATCAGGATCGGGATCCTTGTAGGGACGGATTTCAACGACGGTGTTCCTGGGATCGGCCCGAAGCTGGGACTACGAGCGGTCCGGGAAGGGAGGTTTGAGGAAATCGTATCGGAACGGATGGCAGATGTGGATGTTCCGGACATCCTGGACTTTTTTGAGCACCCCCCGGTGACTGACCAGTACTCCCTCGACTGGGAGGAGCCGGATACTGACGGGATCATATCGATGCTCTGCGGGGAGTATGCATTCTCCGAGGACCGGGTCAGAAAGGTCCTGGGTGCAGAAGTTGCAGGGACGGGACAGAAAACCCTTTCATCCTGGTTTTAAAGGGCAGCCCCCTTTTTAACTCAGGGGAGCCGCTGCCAGGTATACCAGAACCTCTGGACTGCGGTCAGGTGGCCGAAGATGCCGAACAGGATCAGGAGCCAGGCAATGAGAGGCAGACCGCCAGGTGTCAGCGAGAAGAGGATGTCACCCGCTCCCGCCAGCATGATAAGGACCAGCCGGTCTGCCCTCCCCAGGAGACCTCCATAGTATCTCCCCACACCTACCGCCTGGGACTGTGTGCCGAGATACGAGGACATGAGGGTTCCGGTAAGGGCGAATACCCCTATCTGCCATGAAACAAATCCTCCTGCGAATATTCCGGTTATGATGAAAATATCTGAGTAGCGGTCAATGACATGGTCGAGAAAATCCCCGCGTGCCGAGGCGGTGCCTGTCAACCGGGCAAGGGAGCCGTCAAGCGCGTCGAAGACCGCGTTGCAGGCAACCAGTATGACCCCGATGAGTTCCTGCCTGAAATAGAACGCCACGCCCGCTCCCACGGCAACGACCAGGGAGGCAACCGTCAGCATGGCAGGAGTGATGCGGCAGCGCGCAACGAAGCGGACGACCGGCTCGATAAACGGCATTACCTGGGAACGGTACTGGTCGAGTGTCATGGGCACCCGTTCCTTCCGGAGATGAGCCAGTCTGACCAGTCGGTATCCCCGGACGTGGCTTCAATGGTCCCCTTGGAAAATCCTGTAATGATGTCAGAAACATCTTCAGGCGACCTGTCAGTAGTATCAATTTCAAGGACGTGCTCCTCGCCGCATTCTTCAAGCGCCTCGATAAGGATGACGTCGATGGCTTCTGCTTCAGCGTTTTCAAGGATTTTTTTCTCGTCATATCCTCTCTTTCTTAACCGCCCGCAGAGGGCCTCCGGGTTACAGCGGAGGACCACCATCTTGTCGCAGGGGAGAAAATGGACAAGGTGACCCTCAATATAACCGTCAAACCGTTCGATGCTCGCAGCCCAGGCGTCAAGGTCAATGACCCTGGTGTCCCGCTCCCGGTCATACGAAGTAATGAAGGGGGTTGTAGTGGAAGTTGCACTGACTACCGTGTTTCCCCTTTCCCGTAGGATCCCGGCAATGGTCGATTTTCCCGTGCCGGGCGTACCGGTAATACCGATCATCATAATGCGTTTATTTCCCTGACGAAGAGTTCATTCTCCCAGGCGTCTCCGATGCTTACCCTGATATAATGATTGGCCATGCCGGTGAATGACGCGCATGAACGGACAATGACTCCGCGCTCAGCAAGCAAACCAGTCATTTCTTCACCTGTCATCGGTGATACATCGAAAAGGACGAAGTTTGCATCGGATATGATATGGGGGTACCGGCAGGTGTCCATGATATACTGGCGCCACCTCCGGGTATGGCTGACGGTTTCCCTGAGATGGTCAGTGTCGGTCAATGCACCGGCAGCCGCAGCAGATGAAACCCTGTTAAGGGTATGGGGGGTTGCCGCACGGTTGTAGAACGGTTCGAGCCAGGCAGGGACCATGGCATATCCAATCCTGAGGCCGGCAAGGGAGTACGCCTTTGAAAAGGTCCGCCCGATGACAAGGTTCTCGTGTTTTTTCAGGAGCGGGAGGTAATCGTACGAAGAGAACTCCACGTAAGCATTGTCGAGGAACAATACACCGTGCATTGATCCGGCGATCTCATCGATGACGTCAGGCGGAGTCGCATTGCCGGTTGGGTTGTTGGGTGAACACAGGAAGGCGCATTTTGCATCCTGTGCATCCCGTAAAAAGGAGGCCGGATCGACGGAAAAGTCCTCCCGGCGGGGTGATAGCCTGACATCTGCCGAATGAGCGAGTGCCGCGAGGCGATAGAAAGAGAAGGTCGGGGAGGATACGACCACCCGGTCCCCTGGATCGACGAGGACCCGCACGAAGGTCTCGATGACCCCGTCCATGCCCACTCCCGTCACGAAATGGTAATCGCCACATGCCGCCTTCAGTGCGTCCACAAGGTCCCGCGTCGTCTCATCCGGGTACCTGTTCGCCTCAGACAGTGCCGCACTCCCCCGTGCAACGGCAGAGGGAGAGGGGGGTTTCGGGTTCTCATTGCTTGCCAGCCGTGCTATACGCGGGAGACCATACTTCGCAGAGAGATCGGATGCCGAACGCGCATAGACATATCCGCCCGTTTTATAGCAGGACCTCACCAAGTGCTCCATTGATAACCCCGGCAGCGCGGTCGATCTCGTCGTCCCTGATGACGAGCGGGGGCACGAGCCGGATATTGCCGTCCGCCGCACAGTTGATCAGCACCCCGTTCTCCTGGCATATCGATGCCACCCGGGTACATGCATCGCCGACGGTGAACCCGATCATGAGTCCGGCGTGGCGTGGGTGGTACTCACTGAGAAGTCCTGCAAAGCGGTCTCCTTTACGGGAGACTTCCGGAAGGATTTCTTCAATGACCTCCATCGTCGCAAGTGCCGCAGCGCAGGCCAGGGGTCCGCCTGCAAATGTTGAGCCGTGTTCACTCTTTTTAAAGGCAAGCTCCTCCCTGGCGACAAGCGCTCCCATGGGGAAACCGCTTGCTATCCCTTTTGCAAGGGTCACGATGTCAGGTTTCACACGGGTCTGCTGGATGGCAAGCCATGTCCCTGTACGCCCCATGCCGGTCTGGACCTCGTCGACGATCATGAGTGCCCCGGTCTCGTCGCACCGCTCCCTGATCGCCCTGAAGAATTCAGGTGGAGGGATGATGACTCCGGCCTCTCCCTGGATGGGTTCGACGAAGACACCGGCGGTCTGGTCCGTTACCGCCTTCACCATCGCATCAGTGTCACCATATTCGATGAAGGTACACGATGGTTCAAGGGGGAGAAACGGCTCCCTGATGGCAGGCTTGTGGGTAACGGCGAGACTCCCCATGGTCCTCCCGTGAAAACCATGGGTGAAGGCGACAAATGATTTCCTTCCCGTGGCAACCCGTGCCAGCTTGATCGCCCCCTCGTTTGCCTCGGCACCCGAGTTTGAGAGGAAGGCACGCGAAAGCCCGGTGATTTCAACAAGCTTTTGTGCACATTCCCCCTGGTGGGGTACGAAGTACAGGTTGGAGCAGTGGATCAGCTCGTTTGCCTGCCGGCAGATCGCTTCAGCGACCCTTGGGTGGCAATGGCCGGTGCTGCACACGGCGATGCCTGCAACACAGTCCAAATATTCATTCCCATCGGAGTCCCACACGGTTGCCCCCTTTCCCCGGGCTATCATCAGCTCCCGTGAAAAAGCGGGCATATAATACTTGGAATCAAGTTCACGGTAATTATTATTGTTCATTTTGTTTCTCCGCACTGATTATTCGTATTCGATCGTAGCCGGCGGTTTCGGGGTGATGTCATATACCACCCTGGCAACCTCCGGGATCTCAGAGGTTATTCTCGAGGCAATCCTGCCGAGGACATCGAACGGTATCTCCAACGGGTCGGCGGTCATCCCGTCCCGGGAATTGACCGCCCTCACGGATACGATCCACCCGTGTACCCGGTTGTCCCCTTTTACCCCTGTTCCAAGGCCGATAAGGGCTGCAAAACACTGCCAGGGCCTGTACCTCTCGACGAGTTCCTGCTCGGCAATCCAATTCGCCTCGCGGACCACTGCAATGCTTTCCCTGGTAACCGCCCCGACGACCCTGACGGCGA
>CAZGXZ010000106.1:0-8763 GCA_964530035.1 uncultured Methanoregulaceae archaeon | reverse complement strand
GGCCAGATGTCGGGAGGGGAGCAACAGCGGGTCGCTATCGCCAGGGCGCTTGTGAATCGGCCTGCCCTGCTCCTTGCAGACGAGCCCTGTGCAAACCTGGACTCAAGGAATTCTCGTATTATCCTTGACCTCTTCAAGAAGCTGAACCGCGACCTCCGGCAAACAATCGTGATGGTTTCCCACGAGGAATGGCACAAGGAATATTTCGACCGCATCATATATATGAAGGACGGCAGGATTGAGGCTGAAGAAGATAAAGAGGGCGCAAACTAAAATGCTTGTTAATTGAACTACAAGGGGGGATGGTGCTCTATAGGTGTCCCATCGCGTAAAGATGCCTTGAAATCAGGGATTCAACCCCTTTTCACAACAGGATATCAAAGTGACCAGTAGATAGATTCTCTTGAAATCCTCCACATCTGCAATTTTATTCACCCCATTATGAGAGATCTCCATTAGTTGCAATTCCTATCATAAGGTTTCAATAAAGCTAATAGTAACGAAGAAGTAATCGAAACAAGTCGTTTGCCGGGTCCAGATGTGGAATAATTGCATTCATGAAAAATCTACAGCCGAATGCCGGTAGTACCATTACGGCAGCGACTTTAGCATAAATGATGAACACCTGTCAGGACGGGAGTGAAACATGTTGGCGACCGACCCGGTCCTTTTTCAATCAGTTACCTGTATGCACCCGCTCCCGGTATGCTCCCTGGGGGACCGTAATTTCAAACCTCGCACCCATTCCCGGCTTGCCGTTCTCCCTGATAGTCATGTCCGTCATCATCAGGATCTCCCTGATCAGGAACAACCCGAAACCGGTATTATTTCCAAAGCCCCGCTCGAATATCTTCTCCTTTTCCTGAACTGGAATGCCCTTTCCATTGTCCTCCCATACGATAACAAGGTCCTTTCCGGTTTTATGATACGACACCCGTATCGACGTTACATGCCCTCCGTGCCTGAGTGAGTTATCCAGGAGGTTCTGGAAGACTTTTTCAAACATCGGGTCGGCATATACCCGGTATCCTCCTGCATCCGTGTCCAGGGTGACCGTTGGTGGGAGCTGCAGGTGGGGCATGACCTCGTCCAGCGGTATCCACTGCGGTTCGTGGGTCCCGAGGTCCTGGTAGACCCGGGTGAATTCTATCTGGGACCTGATTGCCTTCGTGGCCGCCTCTATCTCTTTCAGATAACCCTCCAGTTTCGGGTTATCCACCTCCGTACGGGTGAGGGCCAGGAACCCGAGGATGATCGATATGTTGTTGAGGACGTCATGCCTGGTAACACTTGAAAGGAGGTTCAGCTGCCGGTTTGCCTGCCGCAATGCCTTCTCTGTTTTCTTTCGCCCGGTGATGTCCGTGGCCACACCCTGGAACCCTTTCAGTTTTCCGTCCCTCCCGGTTATCCTTGCAGGCCTGATCTCGATGACCATTTCCTGCCCGTCCCGGTGGTGGAAAGGGATTTCATATGGTTTTATGGAACCCTCTGATGACATGGTCCGCATCAGTTCCTGCGTGATGTATGGCCGGGCCTGTTCCGGCGATAGTTCGATTATCGTTTTCCCAACCAGTTCCTCAGGTGCAAGGCCCAGGATTTCACCCGCCTTCGGGCTGGCATACCGGATTTTTCCTCCCAGGTCAATCTCCCAGATCATGTTTGGCGAGGTTTCAACCAGTGACCGGTATTTATCCTCGTTTTCCCTGAGGACATCTTCCATTTCCTTGCGCCCCGTGACGTCCCTCATGGAGATAAGTACCTGCATAGTGCCGCCGAACGGTATCTTCTTCCCGAGGCACTCAACCCAGATCTTCCGTCCCGTAAGGGTAGTGAGCGGGTATCGGACAAGGTAGGCATCAGTCCCGGAAGCTACCCTGTTGAGGTCGTTTTGGACTTCCTCCCGGAACTCAGGGGCGATAAACTCTAAAATGTTCTTTCCCTCAACCGGAGTCGCGGAGTCATGGGCATTAACAATGCGGCAGGCAGCATCGTTGACAAAGTGGATAGAACCCGAAAAATCAATGATAAGAACGCCCTCCAGTGCGTTTTCAACCAAAGCCCGGAACTTCTCCTCGCTTTCTCTCAGTGCCTCTTCTGTTTTTCTCCGTGCTGAAATGTCCCTCAGGACACCCGTTACTCCTATCACGCTTCCGGAAGGGTCAAGGACAGGGGCCCCGTTGTCTTCCATCCAGTGGTGGTTTCCTGAACTGTCCCGTATCCTGAACTGGGTCACCACCGGCCTCATGGTTGCCATCGTCTTATCAAGATCGGTTATCGCTATCGGAAGGTCTTCTTTTTCGATGAACTCGGAAAAATGCCGTGAGATGACCTCTTCGGGTGCGTATCCGTACCGTGAGATCTGGGGGCTGATGTGAGTGAACACTCCCCGGACGTCGATGGAATAGATGATGTCGTCGGTCACCTCGGTGAGGAAGCGGTACTTCTTCTCGCTTTCCCGGAGTTCGTGCTCTTTTTTATTGAGCAGCTCATAATTATTCCGGAGTTCCTCCTCGGATGCGGTTATCTCCTCATAAGCTGCCGATAAATCTTCCTTTGCCTTTTTACGTTCTGAATTATCGAGAATGGTTTCGAGAAGGCACTCCCTGCCGTGCAAATTGAACGGGACGGCATATTTTATGATATCGAGCCTTTTTCCATCAGCAGTCAGCAATACCCGTTCGGAATTATCAACAGCCTGGTGCAGGTCTGTAATCGGGCACCGGCCCGTTTCTGACGGACACATGAAGCGATGACACACCTTCCCCACGATCTGGTCTTTCGTTGAGCCTATCATTTCTGCCGCGGCCGGGTTTACATCGATGATTTCGTGTGTTTTCGCATCAATGATGACGATACCTCCATGGACCGAGGAAAAAATCTGGTTGAGGTAGTCCCGGCTCTCGGCCAGTGCCGTTTCAACTTCCTTTCTTCGTATGGCCCCCCGTACCTTGTATCCAAGGTCGGCAAACAGGGTGACCGGGTCTCCGCCTTTTTCTACGTAGAAATCCACACCGCTGTTGATGGCTTCGATCACTACCTCTTCACGGCCCCGCCCGGTAAAAATAATGAAGGGAATATCGCCGAAAAGGGAGCGGACCTCCTTTAAAAAGGCGATACCGTCGATTTCCGGCATCTGGTAATCCGAGATGATCGCATCGTACAAGACTTTTTCCATCCTGACAAGGGCCTCTCGTGCTGAAATGCAGCCGTCCACGGTGAAGTCCCCGGACTGTTCAAGGAACATCTTTCCCAGCTGGAGGAGATTCTTTTCGTCATCGACGTAGAGAATATGATACATGGGAACCACGGGTGGTGAGAATAATAATGACCATGGGAATAGATATACAAGACTGAACCGGCGGAAGGGCACGGATTATCTTGTTTCCACCCTGGATAAAATGAGTGATCGGTCTATGTTTTCAGTTCGGAAAGAGGTTTGCGGTTCAGGCGGGCCCTTCTGATCTGATCCACTCAATCCAAGAGAATTTTTCCGGCTGTCAGCAACAAGTCCCTCTCATGGATCACGGGGCCAATCAGTCTTTTCTACCGTCTTTTGATTGATGTGGCGTACAGCGGAAAGATTGCATCACCCATGTTCCTGCATTCAGGGGGAGTACCCTGGTATCCGGATTATGTTGAGAAAATATCGGACAGGAATTGGAACCGGCACGGTGACGGGAAGACCAGGGAGTATGGACGTGACCAGCAATGGCCGTTCAGGCGACGATGTCAGGGTTTGTGTACCAGTTGGATGGTCCGAACCGGAAAGGAAGAGTTCAAGTAAAGACAGAACAGAGACAGACAGGTAAAAAACAGCACAGGGCCACATAGCGGACACAGGGAAGGCCTGACAAGTGACCGCCTTTGTCAACCCGGACCGATGCGGGTCTCGTTGAAGGGATGCCAATAGAAGGATAAAAGGTGATAAAAGTGCGTTACATCCGACAGTATGCCATTTTTATCGCACTGTTGGTGATATGCGGCATACTGTTGTATACCTCCTATACTGCCATCGAGAATAAAACGATTGAACAGGTCAACAACGAGCAGTTTGTCCACGCTGAACAGGCGGCAGCCGGGATAGAAGGTTTTTTCAGCACGTACAACAGCTCACTTGCATTCCTCTCGGGAAACACGCACATCACCCGGCTCGATGGAGAGGGCAGGCAGATGATGCAGGTCTTTTTTAAAAATCATGCCGGTGAGATAACCTCGATTTCCCGGGTGAATGAGAACGGCACCATCCTGTATACATATCCCTATGAATCATTGACCGGATCGGACATATCCTCCCAGACCCACATCCGTCAGGTCCTGACCACCCGTTCCATCGTGGTAGGCGATGTTTTCACCTCTGTCCAGGGGTTCAGGAGCGTAGCATT
Organism: uncultured Methanoregulaceae archaeon; assembly: GCA_964530035.1. Lineage (GTDB taxonomy): Archaea > Halobacteriota > Methanomicrobia > Methanomicrobiales > Methanospirillaceae > KLAP105. The sequence goes on along the minus strand of CAZGXZ010000106.1, from coordinate 4,381 downwards.
CCATATGCCGGTTTTTGAGAATGGCACATTCAGGGGAAGTATCGCCATCCTTGTGCCGTTTGATGCCCTTGCAAGGAAAAACCTGGGAAATATCAGGGTCCTTGACTCGGGCCATGCATGGGCCATCAGCCCAAACGGGATCATACTCTATTCACCCCGGCCGGACCAGATAGACAAAACCGCCTTTGATGTGTACAATGCATCGCCATCTGTCCTTGCGATTGTCCAGGAAGCCATGAAAGGCAAGAGGGGTACAGGCAGGTATGCTGCAAACAACGGTCCAGCCCCGTTACCCGTTCAGTACCAGGCGATTTATCTTCCGGTCAGGGTGGGGGACTCGTATTGGTCAATCATCGTCTCGACCCCCGAACAGGAAATATTAAGCACCATACAGGGGTTCAGGAACAACCTGTTCATCATTTCGGCCTTACTGATCATAACGCTCCTGTTCTTCACCTACTATGTCACCAGGGCCCGCGGGATCCTGAAAGAGGAGGAAAAACGCCGGAAGGCAGAACAAACACTCAGGGAAAGCGAGGAGTTCAACAGGAGCCTCGTCGAGAACCTGCCGGATATCATCGCAATCTATGACCGGAACGGTCTTATAAAGTTTGTCAACCGGGCCGGTCTTGAGCTCCTGAAGTATGCGGAGGGAGATGTTATCGGAAAACCGGCGCTCATGTTCATCGCTGACTACGAGCGGGAAAAGCTACGGGAGAAGATGAACGTCCGGCTGTCAGGGGTAAGGGAGCCTCCCTACGAAGTTGACATCATGGCCGGGGGAGGGGAGATGATAACCGTTATTCTCCAGGCAGTGCCGATTACGTTCCGGAATGAACCGGTCGTGCTGCTCCTGATGACCAATATCACCGAGCAGAGAAAGCTTGAGCAGTCCATGAAGATTGCAAAACAAAAGCTCAACCTTATGAATATCGTTGCCCTTCACGACATCCACAATAAAGTCATCGGGATCCAGGGGTATGTCACCCTGATATGCGAGTCCGTCACCGACCCCCAGGCCCGTGACTTCATCACCCGTGAGGAGGCGATTCTCAAGGAAATCATGCAGCAGATCCTGTACACCGAGGAATACCAGAAAATCGGACAGCAGCCCCCGCAATGGCAGCGGTTAGAAACCATAATCGATAATATCCGCAGTACAGGAACCGGGAACTCGGTCGCGATCATGAATGAAGCCAGGGACCTGGAACTGTATGCCGACCCGGTGATCGACCGGGTATTCCTGCACCTCATTGACAATTCGGTCAAACATGGGAGAACGGTCACGGAAATCAGGATTACAGCCAGAGAAGAAGAAACCGGGTGCACCATCATCTATGAAGACAACGGCGTCGGCATCCCGCACGAAAAAAGAAAGGACCTTTTCACCAAGGGATTTGGAAAGGCGACCGGGTTCAACCTGTTTTTCGTTCACGATATCCTCAATGTCTATGGCATGGGAATAGAAGAGAAGGGCGAGCCCGGCAAAGGTGTCAGGTTCGTGATAACTGTGCCGAAGGAGCTCTACCGGTTTGTTTCCGGGACCGGTGAACGGTATTGATCTGATGAGAACGGTCGGAATTACTGAACCCTCCCCTGCTGATTCCGGAAGTGACGGGCGGTCCATGCCGGGACATGTCCCGTCCGGGAAAACCGGTTTCGATGAAAACCCTCAAGAGCTTTATGATACTACCGATGACCATACCTCGTGAGGATCTCCATGAAAACCACCATCTATTTCTTTTCCGGGACTGGCAACTCACTGGCCGTGGCAAGGAAAATCTGTTCGGAGCTTGGCGATTGCGAGCTCGTCCCGGTTGCGTCCTTCGTGAACGTCCCCGGAAAGATTACCCTGGCAGCAGAACGCATAGGGATAGTATGCCCCGTATATTTCTCCGGGCTGCCCCTCATGGTCGCTGAATGGGCCGGTCGGCTCGATCTCCCCAACACGAAATACCTCTTCGCCGTTGTAACACTTGGAGAGACTGGCGGGGGAGCGACACTGCGGCAACTTGATGCCATTCTAAAAAAGAATGGACGAAAGGGCCTTGATGCAGGCTTTTCGGTTAAGATGCCCGGAAATTATATCTTCATGTATGCATCCCCGGAAGGGCGGAAGCGGGAGGACATCCTTGAGGCAGCTGACCTCCATGTCGATGAAATACTCCCCGTGATTGGACGCTGCGAACGGAAACGGATTCCAGGGGCAGTGCTGGGATCACTTCTCCGGGCTGTAATATACCCCTGGTTTTCCTCGCATGCACATGCCAGGTCGCGGCAGTTTTCTGTAACCCCTGCATGCACATCCTGCGGGACCTGTGTCAGGGTCTGCCCTGCTGAAAATATCGAACTCCTGGACGGCAGGCCGGTGTGGAAAGACCGGTGCGAGGTCTGTTGTGCCTGTATCCACCTCTGTCCGGTACAGGCTATCCAGGCTGGGAAAAAAACAGAATCACGTCCGAGATATCATCATCCTGCCGTCAGTACCGCAGAACTGGAAAGCCGAACCTTGAAGCATTCATAACTATTTTCCAGGTACGTTTTGGAAAGACATGCCCCAAACCCTGTCAGGTGGGGTACTATCCCTTCATGGTTACCTATCTCAGGATGCACCTGAATGGACAGGTTCATAAGAAAAATTAACCTGTATTATCGTGGAGAAAAAAAGCAGGTATGACAAAGCGGCGGTTCCCGGCTGATGACCCGGAAAGGAGAACATGGCAGGACCCTGAAGGAATCCTTTTGTCGATCGGTCTTCAACCAGGCATGTTCTTCATTGATATCGGGTGTGGAGAAGGTTTCTTCTCCCTTCCTGCCGCCCGGCTGGCAGGCCCCGGGGGAAGGGTTCATGCGGTAGACATCAACCCGGATGCGGTGGCACGCCTCAGGGAACAGGCTGCAGCAGAGGGACTGGTGAATCTTTCAGTCGAAATAAAGGAAGCAGAAACTGCCATTATCTGTAAGGAGTGCGCAGACATCGTCTTCTTCGGTAACGACCTCCATGATTTTTCCGACCCGGCACAGGTCATACGGAATGCCCGGACGATGCTGAAGCCTGGGGGCCGCCTGGCAGACCTTGACTGGAAGAATATGGCGATGGACTTTGGCCCGCCCCTGGAAAAACGATTTTCTCCAGAAAAAGCATCGGCTTATATCACATCCGGCGGGTTTGCCATCCAATCCACCCTAAATACAGGACCATACCATTACCTCATAATTGCCGAGAAATGAAGGATATACCGGGGTACCCTCCTTGTTAAGGATAATTCCTCCTTAAAGGGTATGTCCTCTCCTCAACCAGCATTGCATGCAACCAGGGTATCTAAGACCCTTGAAAATGGTTATCCTGCTTTTTAGTTGTTCGTGTGAACTTTATTCCCCTCGCAGACCAGTGGATGAGACCGGACTTTTTCATCTGGGATAATCAGACGCAGTTTTAGAAGCCAGGTCATTTTGAAAAGGGGTTCAAGGTTCTTGGACGATCAACCGTCGTCCAAGGACCCAGGTATCCCGGTACCTGTTCTGACGAGACAGGATACGGGTATATGAACCAGGATTACCGGGATGGTCCTGATATCAGGTGCGTGGGGTCTTCCTGTAGACCATTCCCTGGAATATGGCTATCCTTTCACCGCCGTCGCTGGTTACTGTTACCGTGTAGGTGCCGATCCTCGGGCTGAGGGAATACTCCTCGGCATCTGCGACAAGGGTTCCACCCATTGCCGGTTTCACATAGGAGATATGGGCATTTATGGCGGCTGCCGGTATGCCATGCGAATTGGACGCGAGGGCGAAAGCGGCATCGGCCAGGGTGAACAGCACCCCGCCATGTACTGTCCCATGGCTGTTCAGGTGGCGGGAAGTGACCTGCATCCGTACTCTTGCCCTGCCTTTTGAAACGGTCACAAGTTCGATACCTGATTCCCTGGCCCAGGCGTCTTTCGCAAAGAATGGATCAGTATCGGATCCACCGGTTTCCATGAAGCCACCTATGCAGGGAACAGGAAAAAATGTTACTGGGGCCGTACCACTTCGCACCAGTCAGCGGGATTCGCTCCGATTAAACTGACGGAATTTAATTGTTCTGTGGTTTCGTTGAAATCGTCCCTGTCTTCAATTTTATTCACCCCATTATGAGAGGTCTCCTTCAGCGGCGATTCCGATCAGAGTGTTTCCAATGAAAATCCAAAAAATGGGCTCATAATAAGGATATTTGAAGGGGAATTTGTGGGGGTTCGGGTGTGAACTTCAGTTCATTTGCATTTTAACAGAGTCAATTTTTTGGCTTTTCCTTTTAACAAGCAGAGGATCAAAGAGATGAGAACCGGGGGGCTGCCGCCCCCCCAAACCCCAGCAAACCAAAACCAATGCCATCCGGATG
>CAZGXZ010000105.1:0-8825 GCA_964530035.1 uncultured Methanoregulaceae archaeon | reverse complement strand
GCAAAAGGAACACTATCTCCGGTTTTATGGTCCAGGACCATTTCAGGCTGCCATATTCCGAACCACCACCCGGAGAGCCCGGAAACCGTCCGTGCATCATGACCTATCCGGGCCATTGTCCGCCTGAACCGTATTGCTTCCTCGATGCACTCGGTGGTGAGGACTCTTCCCTGGGCCCCATCCATCATCTTCGACGAAACGTCACAAGAGGCGATGATGGTATAGAGGGGGGATGTGGAGGTATGCATCATGAAGCCCTCGTTGAAACGTGCAGGATCGATAGGAATGCGCCCGTTCCGGACATGCAGCATCGAGGCCTGCGAGAGTGCTGCAAGCAGTTTGTGGGTGGACTGGGTTGCAAAAACCGTCGGGCCTTCCGGGTCCCGGGCACCGTCACGCATCGCAAAGCGGTCGCGGTACAGCGGGTTGAACCGGGCGTACGCGTACCACGCTTCGTCAAAGTGGATACTGTCGACACTCTGGCCGAGCAATTTTTCGACCTGGGCGGCATGATAGCACAGGCCGTCGTACGTGGAGTTTGTGATGATGGCATGGACCGGGACCGGTTTTTCTGCCCCTTTTGCAAGCGGGGATGTGGCGATTTTCGTTCTGATGGCTTCCTTCGACATTTCGGCGGGATGTATCGGTCCGATGATTCCATACCTGTTCCTCGTGGGGACCATGTACACAGGGATCGAATGAGTCATGGTCAGGGCGTGTTCAGCGGACTTGTGACAGTTACGGTCGACGAGGACGATGTCCCCCTCGGTAACCGTCCCAAAAAATACAATTTTATTTGCCGTCGATGTCCCGTTGGTTACGAAATACGTATGGTCCGCCCCGAACACCTTGGCAGCGTACCGTTCCGCCTCACCCACAGGGCCGGAGTGGTCAAGGAGCGACCCAAGCTCCCCGACCGATATGGACAGGTCCGAGCGGAACAGCTGTTCGCCAAAGAAACGGTGAAATGCCCGCCCTGCAGGAGATTTCAGGAATGCCGTCCCGCCGGCATGGCCCGGGGTATGCCATGAGTACTCGAAGTCCCGTGAAAAATTGACCAGTTCCTTGAAGAACGGCGGGAGCAGGCGTTCACGATACCGCTTTGCAGCCGCATTAATCCTGCCCGCAATGAACTCCGGGGTGTCCTCCATCACCCAGATGTATTCGTTTATCTCCCTCAGGATCTCGACGGTGAGGCTGACAGGTGGTTCGCTTGTTGGTTCTCCGAGCAGGAATATCGGCAGGTCCTCGGTTCGCCCTCGTATATCCCTGATGAGACTGGTGATGTCACGGTGGCGTTCGGGGCTGTCACCTCCCAGGTTCCAGTTGATGAGTATGCAGTCGACCTGCGGTAGTGCCGAATAAGCGGCACGTGCATCGGTGGGGGATGCAACCTCCCCCACATGGATACCAAACTCCCTGAGCCCTTCGATAATTCTCTTTATGGCCCTTCCCGGAGGGGTGTCCGTCAGGTGCGTGTCGTCGACAATGGCGACATTCATGATTTCTTGCGGGTTCATGCGTTATTCCTCTGAAACGGTTCTTGTCATCCTTTGCAAGCAACAACCATGACACAGCGACAACCCCTGAATGGCTTCGTCCTGATAACGAGGTAGAGCAGCGATTGATCCCCAGAAGACGGGATAGTGTGCGGTCATCAATGCTGAGCAAGATACCATATTCCAGAACACTATTTAAAACATGGTAAGTGCCGGAGAAGATGGCCAATACCGGATGCTTCTCCCTGATACCTCACCGGGAAACCCCCGAACCCATAACCGATGCCTTTTTGAGGGGCGTTCCCGATAGTATCCCCACACGTGTTCCTCAGGGGAGCGGCCACGCAGGCTTCCCCGGGTACATGGAGCCCGCCATGCATGTCGTGAAATCGGTCAGGCAGCAGTCCTGTGTTGACGGTTCGCTCATGAGAATCCTCCAGCTTGACACGCCGGTCAGCCGGGATTTTCTTGATTTCCTGTCCGGGTTCGGTATCCTTGTTCTCCTCGACGACAGTGAGGGTTCGTTTTTCACCCTGAAACGCGAAGATGTCCTTTCAGTCATGGGATTTCTCGGGGATGCCTCCGTGGAGGTCAAGAACCCGAAGGCGTTCCAGGACATCACTGAAAATCTCTTTTCTGAACTCTGCAGCTTCTACCGTGACGGTCACCCGGACTATGCAGCGGCACGGGACCTGGTGGCTTTTGTCATGCAAAAGATACAGGCCAGGAAAACAGGGGAGGAACGATGGGGGTGATGAACCCATATTGCTTGTTACAACGGTGGCAGGGACATGGTGTCCGGAAGTGTCTTGTTCGATTTATCCCCTGAGTTAATTCCTCTCTTGCCGGAGAGGGAGGTCCCCACTCTCCGGGACACCCGGGTATCGTTTCTCAGACTGTTTTGGCTTTGGGTCAGTCACCCGGGAACAACTCCGCTTTTCCCGGGATATAGAGTGCTGACCGGTATTCCTCGATGAAATCAGGATCGACGAGGAGGTCGATGGAGACCATCCGCCCTGCCACCTCGACAGCCTTCTTCCGCATCATTTTGGATACCAGGGCGGCATACGCGCCTGAAAGGGAGCTGTTCCCCAGGGGGACTGCCCTTGCGGCAGGAAAGCGGGGGATGATTCCGAATTCCACGAGACTGGACACGTCCGTGCATGCACCGAACGCTCCGGCGAGGTATATTGTCCTGATGTCCCTCACACCGAGCCGGATCTTTTTTAGGAGTACCCCGATGGCCCCGAGGGTCGCTGCCTTCGAGTCCATCAGGTAGTCAAGGTCCCTCTGGTTTATCACGATTTTGCGCCCGTTTGCGGTATCCTTACCAGGCACGAGCACCCACTCGTACCCGTCGCTTCCCATGCGGACAGAGGGGGCGCCCGGGATGAACTTTCCGGCAAAATCAATAATACCCGACCGCAGCATGAAGAGTGCGGCATCAATTATCCCCGACCCGCAGATCCCGACAGGCCTGCCACCTCCAATCACCGAAATCCCGGGCACACCCGGTTGAAGACCTGTTTTCACATGGTCTATGGCCCCGTCCCTCGCCCTCATGCCAAAGGTCAGGCCAGCACCCTCGAATGCCGGACCGGCTGCACACGACGTGGCCGCAAGGAACTCCTCGTTCCCTATGACTATTTCCCCGTTTGTCCCCAGGTCGATGAAAAGGGAGATATCCTGTGACGACGACATCCCTGATACCAGGACCCCTCCGACAATGTCTCCCCCGATAAAACGGCTGACCGACGGGAGGCAGGAAACATACGCACCATCGTGAATCCCTATCCTGGAGGCAACGGCCTTCTCAACAAGGATCTCCCTCCCGACCGGCGCCCCGGGCATGTCAAGGCCGGCAGGATCGCGGCCAAGGAACAGCGTTGACATGACCGTGTTTGAGGCAACCGTGACCTCCATGATCTCCTGCAGATTAATCCCTGCACCCGAGGCAAGGTCGTTTAATACCGCCGAAATGCTTCGAGCTGCGGCATCCTGCAGCTCAAGGAGTCCCTCCCTTGAGCGGGCATGAACCAGCCGCGTGATTACCTCTTCCCCGAATGCGATCTGCCGGTTCATCGCAGATGCCCCACCAAGGACTTCTCCGTTCCGGAGGTCTGCGAGGACCCCGGCGACTGTTGTCGTACCAAGGTCAATGGCCGCTCCATACAACCTGGCCCCGCCATTATCCCTTTTAACGCCTATGATCTCGGGATACCCCCCGGCTTCGGTAAGCACGACCAGACTTTCATATGCCTGGCGGTTTAGCTGCTGGTACACTTCCCGTTCCATGTGTGGAGGCGGACCGGAATATCCCTCGAGCCTCACGGAGGGGGAAGAAAAAGGAAGTCCGTCAGGTTCTCCCACCGATAAAAGATAGAGCCTCGTCGCAGGGTCCGGATCGACCGTCACCTCCGGGCGGGCCGTCAGGATGCGGGGGGAGCTGACCCTGCTCTCCACAGGGACCATGACCTCGAGGTCCCCCTGGACGACAGTCCGGCAGGAGAGGACCACCCCGCTTTCCTCGTCGTACGGGTGGGGAGAACGCCCTGAAAGAACAGGGAGCACGGAGTAGTTCCCCCGGAGAATGACAATCCTGCATTTGCCGCACTCTCCCTTCCCCCCGCACACGTTCTCCATGCAGACACGTGCGTTCCGGAACGCGTCCTGGAGTATCGTCCCTTTTTCCGTCTGGATAATCGTCCCGTCCGGGACGACCACGATCCTGACCGGCTCTGTCATGGGGCACCACCGGTTAAGGGCAGCCTGTATCCGGAAAAGAAATGACTATTTTCAGCCCCTTGTCCGGTATTATGCCTGGCCATCTGGTCGTTCCCATGTCCCGTGGACGAACTGGGGTATCCCGGACGAGTCCTTTGGTCCTACCAGGACATGCCACCCGGTGAGTTCCTCGGTCTCCCCGCTGATCCTGGCGGCCAGGCCCGGGATCACAAGGGTCCGGTGCCGGACCAGTTTCTCGGGGTGATACTCCGTGATGGCAGACGCAATCCGGTCGGGGGTCAGGTGCTTCCCGGCAACCGCACTCTCGACCGAAAGACCTCCTGTATCGATGACCATGAGGTAACAGTCCAAATGGCCTGACTTGATATCAGACTCGACCGTGAAAAAGGTCAGGGCATAGTTCGTGGTCACGAGCACCGGTGAACCGGTGTCCGGTGTCCCGTAGACCCGTATGCCCGGCTCTACTGATACCGGCTTCCTCGGGTCGGTATACAGGTTGAAACGCCAGATCAGGGTAGGAAGGAGGACCCAGCCGGAAAGGCTGTGCATGATGAGGATATCGGCATACCTCGTCATGAGCATCGACGCGGTGTATGCTTCCTTCCATTCCGACCTCTCCCTTGACAATTCCTGGCCACAGTGAGCGGAGAGGGGTGTGCCAAGGAGCGGGAACCCGAATGCCTCGTCACCGTCCCTGAAGACCTCCCTCCGGATACAGGAAAACGCGTCCAGGGTTGCGGAGAGGTGATGCTCATTTTCCGTGCCCGGGTCGAGTACCAGGTCCTGAATACCCCACTCCTTCAGGGTCCTCGAAAGGGACCCGAGGAGGGCGAGGTCCCCGGGTGCTGAAACAACAAGAGGACATGAGTATTTCTCCGCCAGACATGCCATCCTCTCCCAGTTCTCCCGGGTTGCGGCGTAAAGGAGTGGCCGGGTCCCGGGGACAGCCCGAAGCCCTGATTCCATGATGTCCGGGTCTAAAGAACAGAGGACCAGGGGCAGACCCCCGGTATCAGCAACAGTTTTCACACAGTCACTGAACCGTGCAGGGTCGCCGGTGACCGAGCGGACTGCAATGGCGTCGAGCGTCAGTTCACGGCCGATATAGGAGTAGGAAAATGATTCGATACTCCTGACACGTCTGACCAGGTCCTCCTCTGGAAGGCTGTCGTCGACATCGATGACGACTGCCGTCGGGTTGTGATAGGCAAATTCATGGCGGTACTGCACCTGCTTGCCACCGATAACCGTGGTCCTTTTTCCGTTCCCGAATGTCACGGTCCGTACCGGGGGGGCGAGCAGGGCTTCTAGCCGCGAAAGCATCTCCCCCCCGCCCGGTCTGTACAGGGGAAGGCAGGCGGACAGCACCGTCTCCCCGTTGGCGACGCGGGCGGCAAACGCCATGCAGTTGGCCTCGCCGCACTCGCCGCACGACGTATCAGGGAGCAGGCGGTACACATCGACCGGGCTTAGTTCACGGATTCCCTTTCGCTTTTTCTTTTCATTCATCGCCATCACGGGATCCTGGCGGAGGCCCAGTCGGGGTACTCCTGAGGCTTCGCACCAGTCATCTGCCGCCTGTTTTCAGTGACTGCACGTACGGTCTGGACCGCCGCCGGGTGCATCATGAAGAGGAGGTCTACGCCGGCAGTGACGAGGGCAAGGGCGGTTACCGTCTCCCATATAGGGCCCCGAATTTCCTTCGCACCATATTCAGGCGGAAGGTCCATCCAGGCTTCGCGGGCTGCCCAGGCATTCGTGGACGCAGAAACGGTCGGGTGGGACAGCTCCTGGTCGCCCATGAGCGCCGCCATCCGTGCCCGCTCATGGATGGTGAACGAGTATTCAAGGCCATACCCGAGGGCGGCGGTTGTCAGGTCCATCGCGATGTCCCCGGGTGGCAGGAAAGAATAGAGCCTGCGGTTCAGCTCTTTTGCACTGTTCAGGTCAAGCCCGGTGAATGCCAGGACGGCATGGCCATGGTCACGTGCTGCGGACGCAACCGTCCCAAGCGTCCCGGCACTGGCCATGTCCAGGGTCACCGAGTTGAAGAGGAGGCGTTCACCCTCGGCCGACTCGGCGACCTTCTGGAATACACGGGCGTCCTTTGCGGGGTCACCGCTCCCTCCGATGACCAGAGGGACGTCAACTGCCTGGAGGACGTCCTCCACCGTCCTGGCTGCCTGTTGTGGTGAGACGTCCCCCTGGAGCGGGTCGGTTGATATCAGGTGAACGGTGACCATGTCTGCCCCGAACTTCTCCACGTTTTTTTTCGCCCATTCCGCAGGGTCATTCCGGGCCTCCCCGATATGGCCGACGAGGGCCTTCGGCATCGGTACCTTCATGTCAAAGACATCAAGGGAAATGATTGGTACGGCCGGTTTTTCATCCGCATAATAAAGCGCCGGGGCGGTCGACCCGCCTATCGTAACCGGAGCACGCCGCGAACCACCATCGGCCGCCGACGCCCCCAGCACCACCTCCCCTACCCGCCCGGGCCACGACTCGTGAAGCGGGGTATATGAATACGGAAGCAGGGAAACGGGTCTTGTGACAGTGGGTTTCTCCATGCTTACCGGTCCGCCCGGATATCCACCCTGCCCAAGGACAATCTCGAGCTCGGCAATGTCAATGGTGACGTTCTCCATCTCTATCCGCCCGTTTTTATCAAGAAGTCCCAGGAGGAGCCTGGAAAGGGTCGCAGCCTCGGACTCGTCCGGGGGTGTGGACCTTCCGTTCATCTTCAGCTCCCCCTCTGTGAATCATCGGGCGTTCGTTCGATGATGACCCGCTCAGCAGTGATCCTGGCATTTTTCAGGAGCAGGGTAATCCCCCCGGCCCGGATGGGCAGCTCGGAAAGCCTTAGCACCGTTTTTCCCGGTCTCCTGTCCGCGTCCTGTTCGTCCCTGGGTTCAGGTTTCCACCGCACGGTGACAGGATGCCCCTTCTTTTCAAGGAATATTTTCAGTTCTCTTACCGAGACCGCATCGTTCTCGGTGGCAATCCGGTCGGCAAGCCCGTCCGGAACATAGTCCCTGATCCTCGAAAGGACCTCGTCGGGCATCCAGACGACCCTTGCGTACCCGCCGTCAGCCTGGAGAAACCGGGAGGAACGCATGTACTCGATTGATATCCCGTGAAACCCGCTGACCTGCCTTCCGCCGGCTGTAGAATCGGCCATCGTTGAAAAAGGAATGCCGTTCACAGCCGGACCGCGGAAACCCCTGTGGACGACTCCAATTCCGTCCACCTCCGGGATGTAGAAGGCGATACCTTCGAAACACCCGCACGAAGTATGAGGGAACTCGAATGCCGAGTACAGGCTGACCCGCTCAACCTCGCCCATCGAGCGTTTTCTGGCGGTTTCATTGACCCCCTCGTATTCCCCGGTGTTTTCATCGAGGCAGGCTCCCTTGGCTATCCCGAATATCGGGCCCTTGGGATCGATGCCGGCCGCAGCCCTTCCATCAAACCAGCTGATGGCCCCGCAGTTCGCGTACCGCTGCGGGGTTATCACGCATACATGGGTTGGGGCGAAGGACTGGCACAGGGCACAGCCATAGAATGTGTCCACGTCCTCGTCGAGGAGACCGCGGGCACGGGCGTCTCGTGCCTCATACCTGCTGACCGCCTCGCCCATCATCTCCCGGACCTTATCAGGGTCGCTGATCCAGGTCACCTGCATTGCCTGGATGATAGGGAGGTCGTCCCTGAACAGCCGGATCAGGACCTGGCCCAGGTACCTGAACGAGTTGAGTCCTTTTTCAAAGGAACGGCGTGATATCCTCATCCAGATCTCGTGACGCTGGTTGAGGTGGACGAAGCCCTCGATATAGTTGAGAAACTCGTGGATGCGGCGTTCAAGGACTCCTTCTATGTCTTCCTCCAGTTTTTCCCCGGAGATCTCGACGAGGATCCCGACCGCGTGACTCATACCCGGGGAGAGGTCACCAAGGTCAGGTCCCAGGATGCGGATCTCTCCGTCCACCACATCACTACCAGCACGCACCCGGACGATCTCCCACTTGGCATCCGTCTTAGGGCCACCAAGCTCGAGGTGCATGTCATTGCGTCTGATCCGCTCGCCCTCATACATGAGGCCGACCTCAACGGGAAATGTATCGGAAGTCATGTCTCACCGTTCAATGGCCCTGGTCGTTTCATTCATCATTTCAAGCCATTCCTGGTGTGAGATGTTTTCAAAGGACCAGGACGCCTGGGGATGGTAGTACCGGTCGAGTGCAACCGTGACAAGAGCAGGTGCTCCGTTTTTCAGACCGGAGAGCAGCGTCCACTCCATGCCGTACGGAAGGCCGATGAGAAACACGAGGTCATGGGGTCCTTTACCGTCCACCCCTGCCCATTCCGGGTCGGCGAGGCGGTTCGCACAATCAGCTGCAGGTATGGTCGCTGCAGGCGATAGTCCCCGTTCCCGGCAGGAACGGACTGCCTTTCCGGATGTTACGAGGGGGATTTCTGCCTTCTGCGCGAGGAAAAGGACAGCGGTCAGTGCCTCATCCGCCTCTTCCGGATCCCGCGACCCCTGGTTGCCAACGAGCATGAGCGGGTGACGTGCCTTTT
>CAZGXZ010000104.1:0-8963 GCA_964530035.1 uncultured Methanoregulaceae archaeon | reverse complement strand
ACCGGGGACCTCACCGCCACCGCACGCTGTGTCGGCCAGGACAGCCGGAACTCATGCTACCAGGGTGAAGTACGACAGGGAGACCTTCTTGTCGCAGTATTCACCGGAAACGGTTTCAAGCTGGACTAACGGTGACCCGGAGATCCTCGCTTCTGTCATTCTGACATACAACGCATGTCCTTCCTGGAACCAATAAACCTCTGTGAGTTTACCGCAGAGTCCACCCGGTCCTCAAGAGTACTGAGAATCCCTGGTGCATTCAGGTCTCCATGGTAATGGATAACCTTCTTCGTCGTCCCGTTCGCAGTGAATGAAAGAATTGCCGAGGGCATATCGGTAATAACCATATCCTCGTAGGAGTCCCTGAGATGGGAGAAATTCGCGGCTCCAAACTCCGTGACAAGCCTTTTCACCGATACCCTGGAAATCGTTCCCTTTCTCAGCCCTTTCACCATCACGCATCGGGTGCCGTTGAATACGTACGACCCGTTTCCATACAGGGCGACACTATAGGAGGGACAGGTACCAAAGCAGGGGGTCCTTTGAAGGGTGATGACGAGGTCATCCGGGATCTCTGAGGATGACTGCCCCGGACCTCTGTTCACCATGCCCCTATTCTGATGTATCACCGACCAGTCGGGTACCGCAGACACAACCGAACCCGTGGCGATCAGGAGGGCAATAAGGATGATCGGGATACGCATGCGTTAACTGGGTTGCAAACGGATAAGAATGTGTTTGTCCAGTAAAGGGAATAAAAACAGTCAAATAAGCCTTTTACAACATCAATTACCTGGGTGATTGATGAGAGGGGGGTCAGTCGGACCCTTTCATACGATAGAGCCTGATAATCCCCTGGCAAGAGTTGCAAACATAAAGGTCCGGCGTCCAGCAGTCCTTGCAGGCCCATCTCCCACACAGGACGCACTGGCGAAGATCCTTAATGGGAAATGTAACATTACAAAGGTCACACTGGAACCGTGAAGAAAACGTGGAGGGATCCCTGTTCGGAGGTGCCCCCGGCTCCCTGACCTTCGTTATCTCGTTTTTCAGATCATGGTACAGGCCTTTTTTCTGGTCAGGACCGGCGTTTTTTGTCTTTATCCAGTTTCTCCTGAACGGCATGCTTCATCTCCCGGGAGGTACATCAACGGTACTTTGTTCTTTCCTGTTTCCCGCCCACACGGACCTGAATGCAGGCAGATACTGGACTGATGGGCCAGGGCCGGGAGTACTCTTCCCATGCCTCTTCGAACCATCGTGGTATCTGCCACGAATACCTGGAAAATTGGGCATTGAGAGCCAGCATTCCCTGGTTCCATGAAAACCGGTCCATCCGGATGAAAGGAGGTCGACAGGATATCACCCATAAGGTAAACTCGCAGAAACAGGATATAGGTTTGTGCTGTTTTCCTCTATTGACACGGGATCACCAGCCGAACCGGTTCACAGGTCTTCCTGCAGACACGTCGAGTGCCTGAAAAAGAGGGGAAAGCCCGGTCATGGCTGGTGTCAGGAGGTAAAATCGAAAAGGGCCGTCTGATACTTGTCCTGCCTTGCCAGGCCGGAAAGTCTTATTCCTACGAGGCGCACCCGCCTTCCGTCGAGCATCTGCCCGATGAACCTCCTTGCAAGTACGGCAGCCTCTCTGGTATTCCATGAAGGCCGGGGCATCGTTACAGCCTTTGTCCGGGTCTGGAAACCCTCGAACCTGACTTTAACGGTCAGTGTCCGGTAACTGCATCCTTCAGCCGCCAGTGCCCGGTCAAGGTCCTCGGCCATGCGGTCTATCACCACCTTGATCCCTTCACGGTCGTCAGTGTCCTCGTCAAAGGTCACCTCCCGGCTTATCGATTTGGAGATGTCGCTGCCCTCTACTTCACGCCCGTCGATCCCCCTGGCAAGATGATGCAACGTCACGGCACCCCTCCCAAACCACCCGATAAGGACCTGGACATCGACTGAGGCAAGGTCACCGATTGTCTGTATCCCATGTCGTGACAGTTCCTCCGAGGTCTTTCTCCCTATACCCGGCACCCTGGAGACCGGGAGGCGGGAGAGAAATACCTCCTCTTCTCCAGGGAGGATAATGGTCAGTCCATCCGGTTTTTTATAATCAGAAGCGATTTTTGCAACCACCTTGCTCGGGGCTACGCCAATGGAGCAGGTCAGCCCCGTTTCAGCGAGGACTTCACTCTTTATCTGCCGGGCCTTCTCCAGGGCCTTTGGAAAACCTGACAGGTGGCTCATGTCCAGATACGCTTCATCGATGCTCACCTGTTCGACCCGTTGGGAATGGGTATGAAGTACAGCCATGACCTGGCTGGAAACCGTGGTGTAAAGGGGGTAATCAGGCAGCAGGAAAACGGCATGGGGACATCGGTTATATGCTTCACTGATTGGCATTGCCGAATGGATGCCATATGAACGGGCTTCGTATGAACAGGTACTGACTACACCCCTGCCTCTCCCCCCCCTCGGGTCAGCCCCGACGACGACCGGTCTTCCTTTCAGGGATGGGTTTTTCCTGACCTCTGCCGATGCATAAAAGCTGTCCATATCCACGTGGATAATGATGCGCTGGATTTCTGTATTGATCATGGAAGCCGGGTTATTCCCTAGACTGGTTAGATCACCTTCACGGATGTGTATTGCCCTGCCCGGGTCAACCTTTTCACTTTCACGCCACACCCGGACATGAGAATAAATCCAATATACCGGAACATCAGGTGAAAATAAAACCAGGGACTGATTGTCATGAACACAATGAATCCGGACGAAGAAAGCACTTATCATGAAGGAAACCCGGCCCCGGGGTCTGGTGAACTTATTGAGATCACTGACAGCATGCGTCCCTTTGGAATTGAACAGGGAACGTTCATGACCATCCAGCTATTCGACGAGGCTGTTGCTGAATACGAACGGTACGGAGTCGCCAAGGACCAGAGGCTCATGCAGATAGGGCGTGCCTTCTCCGAGGCGGCTTCAGCTTCAGCCGGAAAAACAGTACTATTCTCGATTCCTGTACTGGTGCACGGGAGGAGGGTAATGTACAGAATACGGGCAGATGTAGGGCAGAACCCCGATGGAAGTGGTTGTATCACCTTGAAGAAGGCATTTACATAATCTGTCCGGGCTTTTTCATAAACCATTTCAGCAGGTCTGGCAGGACGGGGAAGACAAACCACTTCCCCTTCCCTGTAACCGGCAGTGATTACCGGTCAACAATGATTTTCAGCCGGTATATTGCCCAGACGAGGAGCAGGGACGAAATAAGAAGGATAATCCCACCGGTGATCTCCACAGCCGGGTTGATGGGATTGAGGAGAAATGGTGCATGAAGAAAAAACAACACTCCGACCCAGCGGGTTATGAGGTCAGAAAACCAGATGGATGCAGCAAAACAGGCACATCCTGCAAGGTAGACCAGTCCGGCTATCAGGAGGTAGGTTGCGATGGGCCCGGATAGTATCGCCGGGACAACCCCCATCAGCGTTGTCTGTCCGGCGAGGTATGATTTTCCTAGTACGGGGAGGGCAAATGCGAATGTGCCAAAAGCGGGAAGAAGAAGACCTATCCCGCTTAACGTGAGGACAAGGGCCGCTGCATTGACAAGACGGGCGCGTCGTGAAACAAGGAAGGCATACAGTGCCAGGAATCCGGTTATGTTGAAAATAAAACCGACAATGATGAGAAGCCACCCCGTCACAAATGCACCTGAAACATAATGCTGTGCGATCGGTATCGACAAGGGGATGTTCATTACCCGGAAATCCCCTCTTATAAGAATCCCTGCGCATATCAGGATACTCCCCAGTACCAGGAGGGGACCGCCCGCTTTCATCCAGGAATGCTTCTGGTTTTTCATGCGCCTTGTCCTTCCACGTTATACGATGGAATCCTGACGTAGATTAACCAAGCGGTTCCTACACAGTCAGAAGCACGAAACCCGGTGCCCGGGGACGGGCTCACTACATATCCATGAGAGCATGGACCCCGCCATCACGGAATGACAGAAACCCGGGTTTACCTGGAATAAGGGGCATTTTTCACAGAATAGTCCAGGCCTTCCCCAGGAAAGAGGGAAAAAACACCCTGTTCCGATCTCATCCTTGATATTATCCGAAGGTAACCCTGTTGCAGCAATCAAGGGAGGCCCCAACATTCATCCACCCGCTGCCGTATTATGCGACCTCGATAACACGCTCCTCGACCTTTCAAAGGCAAAACATGCTGCATGTGATGCCGTGGCGATCCGGGTCGGAGCGGGTACGGGGGATACCCTGATCTCCTACTTCATCCTTGGGTTCCACGGGTACGAAGGACACGAGAATATCCGGGATTTCATGAAGGATTTTGGTGTTTATGAGGAGGAAGCCTATCTTGACGCCTGCAGGATTTATGAAGACGTGAAACTGGATACCGTCACTGCATTCGAAGGGGTCAGGGATACCCTCAATACCATCAGAAAATCCGGAATATCCCTCGGCATCATAACGGATGCTGATACGCTCCATGCAACGAGCCGCCTTGACAGGATTGGCGTGCTTCAGATGGTGGACTGCCTTATAACACCGGACCGGGCTGGTGCACGCAAACCCGATCCCAGGGGGTTCGTGCTTGCAACGGAGACCCTTGAGGTCTCTCCTGAATCCGTCTGCGTGGTGGGAGACAGTCTCAGGAGAGAGATCGAACCTGCGAAGCGGCTCGGCATGACAACAGTCTATGCGCGCTATGGCGACCGATCAAACACAAATTCACCGGTTGTACCGGATTATACCATCATGGCATTCCCTGAGCTCCTGCCTATCCTCGGCCTGCAGGGAAAATAGGTCGGTTATCTATGTGCCTGAACGCAGAGAAATGCTGATCCTGGCCGTTTCAGCGTCCCATTCTGGAGGGGAGAGGTCCCCTCCGCTGTACCTGACCTTCCTGTCCCATGCCCACCAGCGACGTTCCGAACAGAATGCAGAACATGTTCCCGGGTGCTCTCCCATCAGCGAGATCATGACCTGGTTTCCATCACGGTGCGTTTCAAGAACGATATTCCTGTAACCATTCAGCGCGAGATCCTCCAGGATCCACAGGAGAACGTCGGTGAAAAAGAAACGGTCCATTTTCACGGTCCCTGCTGAGGGTTCGAGCTGCAATTCTGAAATATCAGCTATAAAGCGGTCGTAGTCAGAAAGCCTGCGGGAAATCGCCTCGCGGTACCGGCTTTCATCCTCCGCCGCGTCGATGAGGTCCTCGTCGCTGCAGAGAGGCGCCTGGTATTCCCTGACCATGTCTTCGATAAGACGGTTGACATCGACAACGTCCATCCGGGCTTCAATTGGTTTTCCCTGGACAGTCTGCAGGAACTCGTCAAAGAAACGCACCGCCCGGTTGACCAGCGGCAGGTCGAGGATTGAGGATATCTGTGATGATGAAAAGGCCCGACCGAATTTTCCGAGCATTTGTACTGCCTTGAGAATGAACTGGATGTCATGCTTCTCTCCCGCCCGGAAGGCTTCATGGAAAGCAAGGAGATCGTCAAGCATCATTTCTATCTTTTCTATGTCGAGAAGTTCCCGTATCCGGTCGGCCTGGCCGGTCTCTTCAATTGCCTCGAGGTGGTAGCAGACCGAGAGGATACGGCCCGCGATAACGGAGAACAGGCGGCACGCTTCATCAAGGATCTCCTCGGCATGGAGCCGCGACTCGTCCATTCTGTCCCGGTCAAAGACACCGACTGAAGCAAGCCCCTCGCACTCCCGTTCAAGGACGGGGAGGGCTCCCTGTGCAGTTTGCAGAGGGATGGGGTCGCCGTGTGCCGAACAGACAACAGTATACGTTCCCTCTGCCAGGATCGCCGATACCCTGCTGATACTTTTTAGAAGGTCCTTCTGTTCAAATCCGGTAAGGCCGGCAACACCGGGTGCCGTCGCGAAGAACAGATCCCCGGTGAACATGGTCGAATCGATCCCGATGCAGATGCTGTCAGGGCTGTGTCCCGGCGTATGGTAAACCTTCAATAAAAGTCCTGATGGGAGCATTATCTCTTCTGTTGCGATATTTTTGTCTCCTGAAAGGCAGTGCTCCCCCCGGGTGATGGTGATGGAACTGTCGCCAGCACAGAAAAAAGTCCTCACTGTCCCTTTCCCATGATTTTTCTCCTCAAAAAGGTGTACAGGGACTCTGACAGGCCGGATCTGTTTTCCAAAGAGGTCTGCTAGGATACGGGACCTGTCAGCAGTTTCAAGAGCTACCGCACCGTCCTCGTGCATCATCAGGACGGGTGGAACACTGAATGAAAGCTCCGTTTCACATATCGCGGGATAACAATGGTCGATGTGACAGTGGGTAAAAACAGCATAGAGAGATAAGGGCGCTCCGGAAGTAATGATACGCCCGATTTCATCGGCCTGCTCCAGGGTACCACCAATGTCGACAAGGACCAGTTCCTTTGGTGTCCTGATAATGAATGCATTCGAGCAGGTCACGTCAGGTTTCCTGACAAGGGGATAGATCTCTGCAATCTCCGAACCAGGGAGAGGTTGCCAGACCCGGTCAGACAGCACGAAGAATGTGTTGCTCATTCAGGCAGATAGGGTTAACGAAACAGAAGGGGCGAGGGAGTGAGAAAACACCTCACGCCCCACCTAAAGGCTCAAGTCGGTTCAAACCCAATGCACCCAGTGATGAGCAGTACTCTTACCATCAGCCGCAGGACAGAGGGAGATGTAGAGGTCATAGCCCTTGCAGGAAGGCTTGACGCGGCTACTTCGCAGGATCTTGAGCGCGAGCTGAATGCTGTGATGGATGCCGGGGTAGTCAGGATCGTCGCATCGCTGTCCGGACTCGAGTATATCAGCAGTTCAGGGCTCAGGGTCATTCTCGCCGCGTTAAAACGCCTTAAAAAGAATGGAGGTGATTTGAAACTGGCAGAAATGACCCAGACCGTCGCCGAGGTGATAACGATGACCGGTTTTTCAAGGATCTTCGGGGTCTACGCTTCCGAGTCAGATGCAGTCTCATCATTTGTCCCCTGATCGCCTGATCGGGAAAAATTCATGATAAGAGTAAAAACAGGTGTCGAAGTGTCGCATTCAGAAGTGCCACTATTACCTGGCAGGACCGCCGGGTCACCATGAACGGCGCTGCCTTTTCCCGGGCCGGGTCCCTGGAGGCTATCAGGTGATTTCAGTCTCTGAACTGGTCGTTCCGGCAGAGGTCACCCGTGTTTCAGAGGTAACCTCATTTGTTGAAAAAGCCCTTGCATCATCTGGAGCTGACCCTTCGGTTACGATGCCGCTCGTCCTGTCAGCCGAGGAAGCATTTGTCAACATTGCATCGTATGCCTATCCCGGGAGGGTTGGCGGAAGAGTAATTGTACGGTGCGAGGTGACTCATGAAACGGCCCGTCTCATCCTGTCAGATGAGGGTGTCCCATTCAATCCCCTGATGCACCCGGTCCCTGACATTACCGAGGGTATCGAGGACAGGCGGATCGGCGGGCTCGGTATCCTCATGATACGAAGACTTTCTGACGAAGTCGAGTATTCGTACTCAGGCGGAAAAAACATCCTTACCATCACCCGGTCCAACCACCACCAATAAACGTTTATCCTGAAAAAATGCGGCATCCTCTCGTGGCGAAGATATTTGCCATATGAAAAGGATACAATCCGGTTGGATGCCCATTACCGACATATCCATAGAAAATTTCAGGAGTTTCAAATCCCTGCGAATTCAGCCCGGGCGGATGAACGTGATAATCGGGTCGAACGCCGCAGGCAAGAGCAATATAATCCAGGCATTTTCATTCATCCGTGATTGCGCCAGGCATGGGCTTGAAAATGCGATTTCTCTCCAGGGCGGCCCTGCATTCCTCCTCAACACAAGAATTGCGTATACTACCCCCCTTTCATTTGCCATCACGTGGCTTTTTGACTGTCCCTATGTGGACCAGGTCGACCTCCCACCCTATGAAAACGGACTTTTTACTGGCAGCGGGATGACATACCGCTTCTCGCTTTCATTTTCCGGCGACCAGCATGAAGTGCAGGTAATTGATGATACCGTCACCATTACAGGGACATTCCACCCACCAGGAAGTCCCTCCACGGAGGCAGGCACCCCGATTGAACTCAGGATTGTGCATGAAAACGGGATGATGAGATATCTGATCCATACTCCTGATGGCAGGGTGCAGGACGGGTCGTCCATAAGCATCGAAAAACCGCTCGCCCAGAACCGTCTTTTAATGAACGCGACCATCGGGTTCCCCGGGATGCCCTGTCTCTCTTCCCTCCTGGGGGCGATCAGGGTGTATGATTTTGACCCCCGCATGGCGAAGAAGGCGATTCCCTTTACATCGATGGCTGACCTCGAAGAAAACGGACAGAACCTTCCCCTGGTAATCAACAGGATCCTGAATGATTCCCAAAAAAAAGACCTTTTTTTTACCCTGATAAAGGACCTACTCCCCTTTGTTGACGAGATAGTCATCGATAATATCATGGGGACGAACCTTTTTTTTGCATTGCGCGAGCAGTTCGACAGGGAAAGGACTATTCCCGCGGCAGCAATCTCCGATGGAACAATCCTGATAGCAGACCTAATCATTGCGTTATTCTTCGAGGAGAACCCTGTCTGCATCATAGAAGAGCCTGAGAGGAACCTCCACCCGTACCTGATCTCCCGGGTGGCACAGATGATTAAGGATGCCTCCTATAACCGCCAGATTTTCATATCCACCCATCACCCGGAGATGGTAAAATATGTCGAACCGGCAGACCTCCTGCTTGTCAACCGGGACCCGGAAGGATATTCCCAGGCATTCAGACCGGTGACCAGGCGGGAGATAGTGGAATTTCTCGATAACAACATCGGGATAGACGAGTTATTCATCCAGAACCTCCTTGGGATGGAATGAATGGATAAAAGACTCTTCATCTTCGTAGAGGGACTTGATGATGCCC
>CAZGXZ010000103.1:0-8998 GCA_964530035.1 uncultured Methanoregulaceae archaeon | reverse complement strand
CAGGTGCAATGAACCTGAAGACGCTTTCCTTTCCGGCAAGGGCCTTGTAATCCGCGATGTCCACGATATGCCCCGCGGCCTTGTTCACAAAAAGGATCTTCCCGGTATAGTCTGTTATCAGGACTCCCTCGAGCGAGGTCTCAACGAGGGCCCGGAACTTCTCCTCGCTTTCACGGAGGTTCTTTTCCTGGCGGCTCAGTTCCCCGAAGTTCTGCCGCAGCTTCTCCTCGGTCGCGCTGAGTTCCTGGTACGCGGCACGGAGTGCCTCGTTTTTCTGGAGGACGTCCTTCTCGATCTTCTTGAGTTTCGTGACCTCGGCCGCGATGCTGATGACCGCCGGGCGGTTATCAATGGTTACAGGGATGCTCGAAAAAATGACTTCGACACGCTTCTTTTCCTTGGCCGAGAGTGTTATGGGCAGTCCTTCGATCTTCCCGGCGAGCGCCATCCTGGAGAAGAGCTTGCCCGAGTCGATAACCGACAGCATCCCGAGCTCGACCGGGTTTTTACCGGTCACTTCCTCCACGGTGTACCCGCTCGCGTTCAGGAACGCTGCGTTGACCATCATGAACGCACCATCGGGGTAGGAGTTTACGGCGATGGGGTACGGGCTGTGTTCGAAGACCGTGCGGAACTTTTTCTCGCTCTCCCGAAGCCCGTGCTCCATCTTTTTCCTCTCGGAAATATCGATGAGTATGCCACGGTACCCGCTCATGACATTGTCCTGGTAAACCGGGGCGGAGAAGATGACAACAGGAAATGACCTTCCGTCCTTTCCGATTGCGGTGAATTCAAGGGTTTCATAGGACGATCCGTTCTGGATCCTGGTGGCGACCTCCCTGACCTTCGCATGCTGGGACGGGTCGATGAAGGCGAAGGCGTTCAATCCCTTCTGGAGGTCCTGTTCGGTCTGGCCGAACACCGAGAGTGCCAGCTTGTTTGCAAAGGTTATCCGGAAATCGAGGTCCATTTCGTAGACCATCTGGGGGAGGAGGTCAGCGAGGTCCCGGTACTTCTTCTCGCTGGCAAGAAGCGCCTTCTCAGCGGCCTTATCGCGGGAGATGTCCCTGAGTGACGCGATAGCCCCGGTCACCTCTCCATGGATGTCCCGTAAGGGGCAGGCCTTCACCAGCGCGGTGATTCCGCCACCGCGTACCCCGACCAGCTCTGCCTCCACAACGAGCGAGTCCCCTTCACGCCTGAACTCAGGGTAGTATGTCGCAATTACCTCGTCCGTCTTGTCTACCAGGTCGATGAGGACCGGGCGCCGGGACTCATAGAAGGGGAGGGAATACTCATGGTTTCCCCTGCCGATCATATCGCCGGACGGGACCCCGGTCAGCTCCTCGACCGCACGGTTCCAGGCTATGACCCGGCCCGAGCTGTTGATGGCAAAGGTCGGTTCCGGGAGAAAGGCGATGATGTCCATGAGTTGCCGTTCCGATTCCAGGTGTGCTTCTTCAGCTCTCTTCCGGTCCGTATTATCGATGAAGGTCTCGAGGATGCAGGGACGCCCCTGCAGCGTTATGGGAACCGCGTCCTTGATGATGGCCTTCCGTTCACCGGTTGCGGTGATGAGGACCTGTTCACTGTTGTCTACGGTCTGTCTCAGGTCCGTGATCGGGCATTTGCCCTCCATTGCGGGACAGATGAAGCAGTGGCACTTTTTTCCGACCAGGTCCTCTTTCTTCCCGCCGTACATCCCGAGTGCGGCAGGGTTGACATCGACGACCTCGTGGGTCACTGCATCGATGATGACGATACCTGCCCTGACTGCGTTGAATATCGTCCTCAGGTACTCCTCTTTCTGGTCGAGATCGGCCCTGGTTTCCCGCAATGCCTGTTCGACCCTTCTCCGGGATATCGCCTGCTCGGTTTTTCTTGCGATCTCTGCGTACTGCACGGACGGGTCGCCGCCCTTCTGGACATAGAAGTCAGCTCCGTTATTGATGGCCTCGATCACGACCGCCTCGCTCCCCCTGCCTGTCGTGATGATAAACGGGAGGTCTCCGTGGCGCTGCCGGACAGCCTTCAGGAACGCTATCCCGTCAAGCTCAGGCATCTGGTAATCAGCGATGACCGCGTCGCACGGGTGGCCTGCAAGGTAGGCGAGTGCGGCTACGGCCGATGTCCTTGGTTCGACCTTGAATTCTCCCGTCCTTTCAAGAAAGAGTTTGGCCACGGTGAGAAGCGCGGGTTCGTCATCAACGTACAGGACCGAGTACATGGGGCCTTCCCGGGGTGTCATTACAGCCCTTTTTCCCGATGTACCTGTGTAGCAGAACGAGGATAAAGGTGGTGGAGGTGGGGCTCCCCGGGCCATCCGGAGAATGCCCTTCCGGCCTGAAAAAATCCACAACCCTGCTTCTTCAAGAACCCGGGGCCAAGGGGCAGACAGGGCACGTCCGGGCCATTTCCGGGTTTATGGCCACAATACCTGAAAAACCGTCCATGAACCATTTCATTGGAGTGTTCAGTTCCCGCCCCTGGCATCCTTCCCACCTTCTCCCGGACCTGCAGCAGGCCGTCAGGCACCTGGAAGACCGCGGGTGAGAGGTATATGTGGTGGCCGCGGTCCCTTACCCTACTTCGGCAAGGACGACAACCGGGTTCTTCCCATATTTCCTCGCACACTTCGGGCAGGTCGTGTACCACATGTACAGCTTCCTGATGGTCCGGCCGCTCTCCTTCACATAGGATTCAAAATCGCTGCACCATTTGCCCGTTTCTTTAAAGGGCCCCTCGTACGCTTTGCTCATGTAGGTTCCCGACAGGGTCACGTTCTCCATGCCCGGGACCTCCCGGTCGACCGCGAGGAGGATGTCCATGTTCCATTTCGAGGTATGGTCAGAGAGGCAAAGCCGGTCGGGCATTCCGGCACCGGCTGCTTCCACGGCCCCGTTCATCCTCGTGATCACCGTCCCGAAGTTCAGGGGGATGTAGAAAAAGGTCCTGACATGGTCACGTACAAACCGCTTGTCCTCCCATATGTGCGTCTTCCCGTCCCAGGGGGCGGGATCGAACACGGGGCAGCACTCCTCGTCCATGGTCCGTTATCGCCTCTGAATTTCCTTATGTGTCTAATGCATGGTCCAGGCCGGGATTAAACCTTGCCCTCCTCCCGGGTCACATCTGCCCGGGTGACTGGCGGCCGGAGGGTCCGTCCTCCACACCGCCCTCAGCACCTCCGGTGACTTTTAATGGACCGGCCACAGACAGGGCAGGTACACATGGCCGGTCGCGTCCGCGAGTTCCTGTACCGGGTCTTCATTGCCAGGAGGGTCGCCATACGGACGGGACCGGACCAATGGGAAGCCAGGGACGGGACGCGGGTGTGGTTCATCTCGGACACCCACTTCGGCCACAGGAGGGTCTTTTCCTGGTGCAGGCAGCGGTTCTTCCACGACGTCACACACATGAATTACCACCTGGTCTCGAACTGGAACCACCGGGTCGGGAAGTACGACCGGGTGTTCTGCCTCGGGGACTTCGGTGACCGCACCTTCCTCGGGCGCCTGTCAGGGAAGATGACCTTTGTGAAGGGGAACCATGACAGGACCGGGTGGGACACGCACGCCCGGGTAACCTTCCGGGACATGCGGTTCCTCGTGATCCATGATCCCGAAGACCCTCTGGCGGCAACCCTGAACCCGGATGGCGAGTGGGTGATCCACGGGCATACCCATGGGGACAGCCCGTTCATCGACGTGGTACTGAGGCGGGTGAACGTGAGTGTCGATGTGACCGGTTTCGCACCGGTGTCCATGGAGGAGCTGTACATGGCCGTGATGGACAGCAGAGAGAAAAATGCCGGCCGCCACCACCGTTAAGTGCCCATTCCGCCCCTGGTACCCGCCGGGCCTCCCCGCCTGCCTGGAAAACGGGTTATAGCTTCGTCATCAGGCCTTGCGACCGAGCATCTCCGCGATCCTCCGTGCGGTATCCTCCTCGCCACGGGGCACGGGTATGCAGATATCATCGGTCCGGAACAGGCTGTAACCGACAATCTGGAAAAAAGAAAAGACCAGCAGCGATGGGTGCTTCGGGGTCTCATCAACGAACGATACCCGGGTCATCCATACGAGGAATGAACGGAACGGGTACACCGACCCTTCGTAGATAACGCCCCGGTCCGAGATGTATGCCTCCCTTGCCGCCCTGAGAGCACGCCTGAACACCAGCCAGGGGGCGGCAACTGCAACGACGGCGCATATCAGGAGGACCACGAGAAGGACGGCCGCGGTCATGAGCCCGGCCTCTCCCATGAATATCGCCATGAATGCCATGGCGATGAGCATGAATATGGAAACGATGAGAAGGAGCCCCATGTTGTTCTCCCGGTAGCTGGCGTACTCGCGCTCTGCGTTTTTCCGGGTCTCCTCCTCCGGATAGGTCCAGTGGGCAAGGACATTCTTTCCACTAAGCACATCGTCCATGAGCCGTGCACGCGTGAAGAAGAGGATGGCGACGGCAAACGACGTGAGGGCCAGGAAGATGGATACGAACATGATGGCACAGCCGCCTTCCATGCAGTCGATGATGTCCTGGGCCGTGAAGAACAGCACTGTGAAGAACACCCCTGATACCAGGGATGCATAGAACCACTTCCATTCAGGGTTCTTCATGGTCTCCCTGCCGGAGTTGTGCGACAACCGCATTTCCTGGACCGCATCCCGGCGACAAAGACCAGGCAGCCGAGCCCGGCCGCGGTTACGGCGGGACTGACCGGGGTCCTTTTAGTTGTGGTTGCAGGCCCTGCAGCCGTCATGGTCGCCGGCTGGCCAGCCTGAGTCCGCCGGTACTTTGCGGCCTCTCCGCTCCGCCCGAGGTACTCGAGGATGCCGGCCTTGAGGTCGTTCGAGTCGCGGTCGTCAGGGTCAATTGCCAGGGCACGGTCGACTGCGACAAGCGCCTCCTCGTACCGGTTGAGCTTGGTGAGGCTGTACGCTTTCAGGTACCAGGGGGCGAGCCATGAAGGGTCGGCCTCGGTGGCCAGCGTGTACTGTTCGAGCGCCTCTTCGTACCGCCCGTTCTGCAACGCATTCTGGCCGGCGTACAGCGCAAGCGATGCGTTGTCGATCGACCGGAACGACTGGACGTCGGGGTCGGCTCCCGACAGGTCCGTGGAAAAGGCCGCTCCCAGGGCAGCACACGGCAGCATCCATAGGCAAAGAATGAAAAACACCCGCATAGGTCCTCGAAAACCCGGCATACCTGCCATGTCTGCAGGAGAGGATATTAAGGTACTTTCCCGGGTCGCCCCCGGTGCTTCTCCGGGAAGGGTACGTGTCTCCGGGAGGGTCAGGTCTGTCATGGGTCATACCTGACCCCCTCCCCATCCCGGCGCTGGATTCTTGAGGGATGGTGACATAGCTCAGGTTCCGGGTAATTAAAAAACAGGAGGACGGGCATGGGAGTCTTTTATTTCACGCCGCTTTTTATCGCAGGCATGGCGGTGACTGCGTACCTCTGCATCATCCTCGTCCTCTGCCTGAAGTTCCGTGCGAGTACTACCGGACGGCTCGCTGTGCTGATCATGACCTGCGCCTCGTTGTACGCCCTCCTGTTCACCATCTCGTTCTCATACTATGAAACATCTATAAACGGCCTTCTCATATTCCTGCAGCTCCCGTCAAGGCTGCTCCTGCCAGTACTATTTTTCCTCTTCATCCTCGTCTACTTCGGCGAGACCGGCTCCCTGTCCCCACGGCTCCTCGCCGTGTCCCTTGTCGTACCACTCCTCCTCCTCGTCTTCGCCGGCACGAACCCGCTCCATAGCCTCTTCGTGAGCAATTTCACCACGACCGTATCAGGAGGAATTGTCATCAGCAATTTCACGCCGGAGATCGGGTTCTGGATCAACAGCATCTATACGTACACGCTGGTCATCTCTGGTGTCTCCCTGGCACTCAGCCGGTTCTTCAGGTCCCCCCGCATCTACCGGTCTCAGATTGCGATGATCCTCGCGGCATTCGTCCTGCCGTTCTTTATTCACATCGTACTGATCCTGGCCCCGGGTTCACCGCTAACAGTCCTGTTCTTCCTTATCTCGTTCACAATATCGGCGTCCGCCCTCTACCTCGCGACCTCGCGGTTCCAGCTCCTCACCCTTACACCGGTCGCGTTCCCGGTCCTCCTTGACCGTATGGTCGATGGTGTCTTCATCATCAACCCCGAGGGCCGGATTGTTGAGGCAAACCCGGCGGCCGCCAGGATCGTCGGCAAGGACAGGGAAACCCTGATCGGACAGCCCGTACGCCCATTCATCCCGTGGCCACCTGCCCGTCCGGAAGGGGATGAGGGCCAGGACACCGCTGTCACAGTTTCGCTCTCGTATGGCAGGGAGCCCAGGTTTTATGACCAGAGGGTTATCCCTCTCCCCGGGGAAGGTACCGCTGGCAACGGGGCAATCCTCATCCTGCATGACAGTCACACGAGGCACATGACCGAGCTTAGCCTCAAACAGGCGAATGAGAAGCTCCAGCTCCTTACCTCGGTCACGAGGCACGACATCCTCAACACCATCACCGCACTCATGGGGTACCTGGAGCTCGCGAAGGACGGTCCCATCCCGCCCGAGACCGGGGAGGCCCTGGAAAGCGCCATGGACCAGACTGAGGTCTTAAAAAGCCAGATCACATTCACCCGTGACTACCAGACTATCGGGCTCGAGTCGGCCCGGTGGCAGGATCTCTCGGGCGTGCTGCAACGGACTCTCCCTGAACAGGCCACTTCTCTCGTGCAGGTATCACCGGCCCTCGCTGGTGTCATGGTCTTCGCCGACCCGATGCTGGGGAGGGCCTTTTACAACCTCGTGGACAACTCCCTGAGGCACGGGGGCGGAGTTACTGCCATCAGGATTGGAGGTAATGAAACACCGGAAGGTCTGTCTGTCACCTATGAAGATAATGGCACCGGAATACCCGTCGAAATAAAAGACCGGATATTTGAGAAGGGCTATGGGAAGAATACCGGTCTCGGACTGTTCCTCGTCCGCGAGATCCTGTCCCTGACCGGCATCACGATCCGGGAGACCGGCACGCCCGGAAAGGGGGCCCGTTTTGAGCTCCTCGTGCCAAGAGGAGGGTACGTGAGGCCCGAGCCGGCCAAGACTGATGCTGGATGACCCCGGACGCTCCGATGCATCCCTTTCCCGGCCCATAAGGCGATTTAAGAAGAAAATCCACACCATGCTCCGCCAAGGGACAGGCAGGACGGAAGCATTATCGGGTCGGGTCCCAATCCTTCTCCGATCGATATGGAGCAGGAGGAACTGGACGCTCTCTTAAAGAGCATAGACACGAAAGTGCTCAAGGAGGAAGCGAAGAAACGGGGCCTGAAGCTTGGCCGCTGCCCTACCAAGGCGGGTATTGCAAAGTTGCTCCCCGAAGAGGTCCTGAAAGGACTGGCAGGGAAATAGCCGGATATGCCCGGAAAGGGATAGCCTTTCACCCTGTTGACAGGGGATCCTCCGCCAGGGGTTCTGATTACCCTGGTCTGTTTTCTGCCGGACCGGGTGTGCAAGCGTTTCAATTGGGATCTCCTTTCAGTAAATAACACCATTCCCAGGAAGCTGCCGCTCCACATACCCCCTGCATACGATAGCCGGGGTACACCGTAAGCATTTTTAAATTCCGGGTTTAACCGGTGTCTTTCCCCTTCCTTCTGTATTTGATTCATATTTTTCCGACCTTTTTCAGTCACCTGAAAGGCCTTGAATCCGCCGCCGGGGCGCCCTTCGGGGGCGGCGGCCTATCCTTCCTGGGCTTTGTATATTCTTGTTTGCTGGCTTGATCTAACCTGGTTTACACTAACCATTTTCGGGGGGCTGCCGCCCCCCCCATGCCCCCCAAATGCGATAACCGTGGCAATCCATAATCAGAACGGCCCGGTTCAACCCCACGGGGAGGGAACATGTCCTTCCACGTATATTTGGAAGAGCATCCCTTCCTACAGCATGCTCCCGGGCGCCATTCCGGACTATCTTCCAGGCATCAGCTGCCGGTTCATGCCACCGAAATGATACGGCTACCCCTGGCGGGATATCCAGAACACAAGATTTTCAGGTATGAGGGTTGCCATTACTCCTTGGAGGACGAATACCCTGGGTAGTCCATCTGTGCCTGTATCTTCATCCTCACGCCAGGCCCGGCTATCCGTTCACAGAGGTAGAGCCCGAGGTCGATTGCTGCCGTCACGCCGCCTGCCGTGACGACCGTCCCGTCATCGACCACCCGGTCAGCCGTGACCGTCCGGGCGAAGCGTGTGAGCACCTCCCGGAACTGCGGATGGGTCGTCACCTTTCTGTCCCGGAGAAGCCCGGCCGCACCGAGGAGGAGCGCCCCGCCACAGACCGCTGCCAGGACAGTCCTGCCTGGCGGGACTGCAAGCCACGACAGGAACTCCCGGTCTTTTACGAGGTCCTGTATGCCGTTCCCGCCGGGCACCAGGACGTAATCGTAACGGCCGAGGTCCCCGCCGACCGTGTCCGGGGCTATCACGAGCCCTTCATACGTCCGGACCGTCCCCTCCCGCGAACAGACGTTGTATTCGAGGTCCGGCATGAACCCCATCGTCTTCAGCCGTGTCAGCGGGTCGTACATACCTGCGAAGTCCAGGGTGGTGACTCCGCTGTACAGGACGAATGCGAGTCGCACCAGACTTTCAGGCCTCCTGCGTGCACTTCATGCAGGAAGTGGTGGGTCCGGGGCGCTCATGAATCCTTTCAGGGAGAGCGGCCTGTCCCGGATGGATCCAGAGAGGAAGGGGCTCAAAGGTCTTGATCTCCACGGAAAGCGTCCCTTACCGGGACGAATCCCCTCATGATACCCCGCCGCTCCGTATTCACCATGCGACCGGCAGCGAAAACATGCCAGTTCCAGAGGGAAAGGAAAACCTTCCCTGAACCTGGAAAAAAGATGAAATCAATAGTTCTCGGCGAGCAACTCGAAGAATGCCTTCGGGTGGTCGCAGACCGGGCATTTCTCCGGTGCGTCCT
>CAZGXZ010000102.1:0-9036 GCA_964530035.1 uncultured Methanoregulaceae archaeon | reverse complement strand
GAGGTTCGTCCATGAAAACGAGGAGTACAGGAGCAGGGGGGGGAACAGAAGAACGGGGTTCAGGCCGGTGAACGCGACGAGAATCCCCGAAACTCCGAAGAGGACCATGAGACAGGCTGCAAGGGCGGTACGGGAACGGGCGTAGAGCGATGAGAGGAAGAAGACCAGGCACAGACCTGACAGGAAGGAAAAGGTGACGGTGAGCAGGAGGAGGCAGGCCCGGGAGAAAGGGACGCCGGTAAACGGTGATGCGAGGATATAGCCGGCCCAGAACGGCATCACCCACAGGATGAAGTAATACACGATGTCCTTTACCACGAACGTCGTGAATATATGCCGCTCCGAGAGGGGCAGGCTCCGTGCCGAGTATGCGAGGAGGCTCGCCTGCCCGAACCTCCGGTTCATGACCTCGCTGCCGAGGAGGCCGAAGGCACCGACCATGAACCCCAGGAGCAGGAAATTGGCGTGCACGATCAGGGTGAGGCCCCCGGGGGGGACTGCAACGGACATAATCGGGATGAGAAACGAACTCATGAAGGAGATCCCGAAGATCATGACCGGGAAGAGTGCGAATGACAGGTTCCCGAACATGGTGGAGTGGACCCTCCACTCCTCCTTCATCATGGCGCTGAACAGTTCATGCATGGCGGTCCTTCCTGACAAGGGAGAGGAAAAATGCAGACAGGTGCTCATTTTTCCCGGCCAGGTCCGCAATCGTCCCGGTATGGAGGAGTTTACCCTTGTGGAGAACGGCAAACCCCGTGCAGATCTCCTCGGCGACCTCGAGGATATGGGTCGAGATGAAAACAGTCCGCCCCTTCCTGACATACCCGGCCAGGTAGTCCTTGACCAGGTCCTGCATGATCGGGTCGAAGTTGATCAACGGTTCGTCGATCAGGGCGAGTGCAGGTTCATGGATGAATGCCTGGGCAAACATGAGTTTCTGACGGGTCCCCCGTGACAGGTCCTTGCACAGGACGTCCCTCTTATCGGCGAAGTCCAGGAAATCAAACCACCATTCTGCTTTTTCTGCACTATCAGGGACCTTCCTGACCGCACCCACGAAGTCCAGGTACTCCGTTGCGGTCAGGAAACTCGGAGGTGTCTCCTGCTCCGGGATGATGCCGACCCGCTCCCTCACCCCGATCGGGTCTTTGACGACATCGATCCCGAGCACCGATGCGGACCCTCCTGCAGGCCTGACCTGGCCGGTCAG
This sequence comes from uncultured Methanoregulaceae archaeon, assembly GCA_964530035.1. Lineage (GTDB taxonomy): Archaea > Halobacteriota > Methanomicrobia > Methanomicrobiales > Methanospirillaceae > KLAP105. The sequence goes on along the minus strand of CAZGXZ010000102.1, from coordinate 7,820 downwards.
CATCCTGATCATCGTCGTCTTCCCTGAACCGTTCGGCCCCAGCAGTCCGAAAAGGACTCCCTCATCAACCGAGAGACTGACATGGTCCACGGCCGTTACACTGCCATATACCTTTGAAAGGTCCCGGGCATCGATCACGGTTGTCATCGGAAAGCACCTGCGGGTATCTTTACGTGATCATCCAGGGGCTTCATGAAGTGTTACCAGACCTCACGTCCGCCGTTGAAATGGGCGGTGAAGATCCGTGCAGGGTCGGAGGTCTCCACGACGTTCGGTACCTTCTCCCGGCCAAGGCTTCCAAACCCTTCGGGCACGTACAGGGTGAAGTCCAGCGGGGCTGCCCCGTTTCTGAGGGCTTTCAGATAGGCGGCCATGGCGCCGGGGTCGGTGACCATCTGGTCGGTGCTCCCGGTATAGCCCCCGTTGTTCAGGGTTTTATCAGCGTACTGGAACGCATCGCCATACAGGGACGAGAGCCCGGCCTGTTCCAGGCTCGTACCGCCGTACACAATGCCCATGAACCCCGTCCTCAGGGCGTGCTGCCAGCTCGGCCATTTTCCCCGTCCCCAGCTCATGCCGGCGACGAAATCATCCTTGTTCGTTGATTCGGATCTGGAAAGGTTGTACGCGAGGGTGGCCGTGATTACCAGCAGGTACTCGTAGGTGAAATCATGCCCGTTGCCATTCCAGTGACTGAAAGAGTTTTTCAGGAGGAAGTTGGCCTGCTGGTAGAAATGACCCTTGAACGCACCGTACTCCTCGGTCAGCTGGGTGTCAAGGGCTGCAGAAAGGATACCGAATCCTGGTGACCAGTACCCTTTCCTGCCATTCTCATCATAGTCGATAACGCCGTCCTTGTTCTCGTCGAACGCGTCCATGAACTCCTTCAACAACGTGGAACCTGTCAGGCGGTCATGCGCTTCGGCATAACTCAGGAGGGTCCTCTGCATGTCCCAGAGCATGCAGGTCGGGTTGTAATACATGGTACCTGTCATGAGTTCCACGAATTTCTGCCCCTCGATACGGCCAAGATGACCGGAAAGAGAAGCAAGGGGCGTGCCCGTAACACGGTCCCACCCGGTCACGTAATACTGCTGTTTCCCCACTCCCCGCTTTTCGGCATAGCTGTAGAGGTTGTACCTGAAAAGGGGGGAGTCAAGGCCTTCCCTCGTGACGATGTCCTTTCCCTCGGGCTCCGCAACCGGGACATGGTGGACAAACTCCGTGTTCCAGCCGTTTTGCTCTTTGAGCCTCAGCCCTTCAGCCATCGGAACGGTCTTGAAACAGTACCTGGCCGTCATCAGGTCAAGGGCAACACAGTCGAGCGAGGAGAAGATGTAGCCCTCCGGGATCCTGACCGCGATGCCTTCCGGGTTGTGGTTCAGGTTGATCATGTCAATTGAATCAGAGACATGGACGATGTATACCCCCTGGTCCTGGGTCGCCCGTATCACGTCGGACTGTGTGCCGGGCATGCCGTCGGTTTTGGTCGCGAGGTACTCCCCGTTTTTGTCTTTCAGGGGGAGGTTTGTCTTCTCGTCGATCTCGACGACCCAGGGCATGTGCGGGAGCTTGGCCTTGAAGGAGGGCAGGCCTGATGAGGGAAGTGAGTATTTATAGGTGGTATGGCCGTTCACGCTCCGTTCAGGACACTGGACCGGGTAAAGTCCGATACCCAGGTTCTTTATCGCATTGGTGATGAGGTCCTGGGCATGGATCTTCAGCTTGGGGACGTTGATCAGGACACACCCGGGATACTCTTCCAGGTCTTTCCTGTCAAGCGGATTGCCACCGATAATGACCTTGTGGAGGGTGACCTCCCTGAAGTTCGCCCCACCCGGGACCGGTACCGTCCTGCCACGGGAGAGGTCGTCTCCGATCTTGTTCAGGTCATAGACCATGAGCCGGTCCCGGGCCTTCCCCGGTGGCAGGTACGTCCCGGACACGCTCTCTTCATATCCCTTCATGGGGTCGTCCGTGTGATCGGACGGGTGGTGGTGGGCAAGGTACTTCCGGACGAAGTAAAAAGCCCATCCGCCGTAGAAATCGCCGCATTTCCCTTCGAAGACCGCCTCGGTGGTCACCTCTCTCCCGGCCTTCCTGCTGAAGATGTTCGCGCAGATAAAACCGGATGTCGAGGCCTCCCCGAGGGCCATCTGGTGGTACCTGATGCCGAGACTGTCGTGAAACCACCTCATGAGGGCGGCGATTACCGACCAGTCGGTGCACACGGGCGCACCGAGGTCTTCGCCGTGCGTGTCCGGGTGGATGACCTGCGGGCCCACGAGGTTCGGTTTGAAAAGGAGGACTTTGCCAGACTGCACCTCGTTTCTGACCTCCCTGGAAAACCCTGTCTCGACATCAAGTGACTTGAGGGAACTGGCAACATGGAGATGGATATAATCAATCCTGGTAACGATTTCGGCCCAGGCTGCAGCGTTCTTCTCGTTTATCACGTTCTGCAACAGGGCGGGAATTCCGGCATAGGCCTTTGAAGCGTCCATCCTGGAACCGGAGACCGCTGATCCCCCGTAATCCACCTGCCTGATCCCTATGGACGAATTCACGGTCATCCCTTCAAGAACGGTTGTCTTAGACTCACTCATGATCATCTGCCCCTGAAATAGTCCGGTCCCGGCCGGAGCATCACCGCACCGGGAATACTCCCTGGTGCGCGGTGTACCGCGATGTACCTCACCGCGGGATTAAGGTATCTGTTTTTGTTCCCCACGGGTTGCCAGGCGGATTTTCCGGGATCTCTTTATCGGGCCCTGGTACCGGCAGAAAAGGTGTCATCAGGTATCCCCATCGTTCCCGCACGTCCTGTTGACCAGGGAACGGTCGTGGTTGCACTGAAAATGATGAGGCCGATCCCTGCATCAGCCCGTTCCTGGTAAAACCCTAAAATGAGGGAAAGCAGGCCGGCTTTTCTCATCGGGCATTATTCCCAGGTCCCCGACCTGATGAAACGGTTCCGGGGCTGGATGGTCCCGATGCAGGTCTCATCACACAGCGTTTTATGAGGGAAGTCTACCGCCATGTAACCTGTACCTGGTTACGCTCCGGTACACGGTGGAACTGGTATTGCGGATACCCGAACATCAGCCCATAGGCACATTTCCTCCCCGGCGGAAGGGAGAGGGCCTGCACGAGTGGCTCGTGCGAAGCCGCGGCGATAGAGAGAAATCCCGCCCAGCACGTCCCTATTCCAAACGAAGGGGCTGCAAGGTCAAAGTAGGTAAGGGCGATAATTGCGTCGACCATGGCTCCCGGGTTGTCTGCAGGTACGTGGGCGATCACGAGGTGCGGGGCACCCCGGCATATCTGGTCTGAACCTTTATCCCATGCAGCGATGAACGGAGAAACATACCCCTCCATGGGGTGACCGCTCCCCATGAGGCCCTTCATCCAGTCTGCGGTCAGGCCTGCAAGCTTCCGGACCTCCTCCGGGTCCTGGACGACAAGCCACTGTACGGGCTGCGCATTCCCCCCGGATGGGGCATAACGGGCAATATCGAGGATACTTTCGACCAGCTCCCTTGGGACGGGTTTCTTCTTGTAATGGCGGACGGAACGCCGTTTTTTCATATAAATCCCTAGTTCATCAGCAGGGATCACGCCTGTACCGGGTGAAATAATCTCCCTCTCACTGCCGTGGAAACTTAGCATAAGCGCCCCGGACGGGCAGGCGGCCTCGCAATGCCCGCACGTGATGCACATCCCCGACCGCTCCTCTGAGACGGCAGGCAGGGTATTTTCATCTGCCGGTCTGATGATCATGGCCGGGCATATCTTTGAACATATCCCGCACCTCGTGCAGAGGTCCGTGTCGACCAGGACGGAGACCATCAGGACCCTCCCTCCGGCCCGGTGTTCTGATTCGTTTTCATCGTTTTCCCGGCACTCCATGCATCCCCTACCTTATCGCCAAGCCGCCAGTACTGGTTGTCAGGCATTGTCAGGAGGAGCGGGTCGATCGCGGAAAAATCAGGCTTTCCGTTTTTCATGACCTCCTGGTCGGCATAGGCTCCCATGATCTCACCGATGAAGACCGTGTTCGTCGGCAGGGTGACCGCCTGCGCAACGCGGCATTCGAGGTTCACCGGGCACTCGCGGATCATCGGAGCGACCTTCAGTGAGCCATAAAACACGTCGAATACATGCGACTTGTCGGTTTTTGCACCAGAGACCAGGCCACAGTAGTCCGTCTTTTCCACAAGGCCTGCAGACGGGATGTTCACCGAGAATGTCCCTGTCTCCAGGATACCTTTCGGGGTGAAGTGCTGGTTTCCAATCCCGCAAAGGATCATGGGAGGATTTGCATTCGCACGAGCACACCACCCTACGGTCATGAAGTTATCCTTTCCTCCAACCTGCGTCCCGACAAGGACCACCGGCATCGGGATGAAGAAATTTGTACCAATTGCCATCTTTTCCATGGTTCATTTTCCACGTTCATAACGTCCGGAGGTGGTTTCGGTTGCAGAGCCTTTAAAAGGTCAATACTCACGAATCGCCCATAGGTAACGATATGAACTATTAAGAAATAATATATCTTAACCAATAATATAGGCCATACATACAAAAAAGAAATTAACTTACATTAAGGTTACCATGAACTGCACCAGGAACGGGAAGACCTATCACTGCCCGGTTGAAGCGGCACTTGATGTCATCGGGGGTAAATGGAAGCCGCTCATCATATGGCATCTCGGAAACGACGTGCTCAGGTTCAGCGAGCTTCAGAAGAAACTAGAGGGGGTCAATGCCAAGATGCTGACCAAGCAGCTTCGTGAGCTGGAGGAGGACGGCGTGGTCAGGCGGGAGGTCTACCCTGAGGTCCCCCCCCGGGTCGATTATTCCATCACTGAGTTCGGAAAGACCCTTTTTCCCATCATGGATGCACTCTGTGAATGGGGAGTACAGTACCTTGATGTTTCTGGAAACGGGGAAGGCGGGACGAAAAACGGGCATTGCCGGGCGCTGGTAAAAAAACAGGCGGATTGACCCCCCCTCTAGTCACCGGGTGCCTGTCAACCCCGGGCGGGAATACCGTGCACGAGATCAGACGAGGCCTGAAAAAACGGGCGCTGGTTTTTCACGGCATAGTTTACCCGTCACGGTTTTTCCCTGGTATCCGTCCGGTATCAGTCCTTTTTTGACTCTTCGCGATAAAAGTCAATCCACGCCTGCTTTGCCTCCATCGCCAGCATGCTCTCCTTCCAGAAGCGGTAGAGGGCGTAGATGACCAGCAGGTACGCAAGAGTCCGTATACCGATGAGCGGATAGGTAAGGAGATTTTTGTAACCAAGAAGAATCGCGGCATGAGAGACCCCGAAAAGACCGAAAGCTCCCCCGACATACAGGGGAAGACGGTTTTTCGTCCGGGTATAGCCCAGGTATCCAAGGACGACAATGATGATGCAGAGCACAAGGTTCACAAAGGTTATAGGGTCCCATTCAAACGCCATGTTGTCCTCCGGTTACCTTTTATCTCAGGGATATTAATACGATGTCAATTATTCCAGGACCGGGTGAAATCATACATGAGTATCCGCTTCCGCCTGGCCATGGACTGGCACAGGATATTGCTTAAGTAGTCCGGGACTATATGCTGCATACCAGGGTTGCTAAACAGGAAAGAATACCATGGAGCAAAATATCGTTGGGAATGTCACCATTGTTTCAATAGTGCCGCGGTTTGACAGCGAGTCAGCCGCGTCGGTAGAGACGGAATTAAAAAAGATCCTCGGGAGCGGGGTCCAGAACGTGGTGTGTGATATGAAGGACACGGACTATGTGGCAAGCGCCGGGTTGCGGGTCCTTCTTTCGACGGCGAAAACCATCCAGAGGCAGGGGGGGAAATTTGCGATCAGTGCGATACGTCCAAAAGTGAAAGAAGTATTCGATATTGCTGGTTTTTCCCAGATATTCAGTATCTATAAGTCATCAGAAGAGGCAGTAGCGGCAATAGCGAGCTAAGACTGGTCCCGGGGTCCGGGTGGACCTCTTTAAAGGACATGTTTTTTCCAAAAAAAAGAAACGCCTGTTGGTTTCCCAACATAACCGTCAGCTCGTGCTGCTCTTTGTCGGTGTCGTTCCGGTCGTTGTCTTTGTCGCGGTCGTGGCAGCCTTGACCGTTGTCACCGTCTGAGTCACCGTCGTCGTGGCGGCTTTGGTCGCAGTCACGGTCTTTGTGGGAGTCTGCGTTTTCCTGACCGTCGTGGTCACGGCAGGGGTTTCCGTTTCCTCGGGAGTTTCGGTTTCTTCAGGGGTCTCCGTGACCGTCACGGTGACCGTTCCCGTGGCGGTGACGGTCGTGGTTGCGGTTTTCGTCGGGGTAACAGTCTTTTTGGGGGTCAGCGTGGGGGTCGGCACCTCGACAACGCCGTCGACGTCAGCAACGACCCACATGCCGTTCACACCCTGGCCGAGCATGTCTCCCTTCTCAAAGTCCCTCAGGTAGAGGTAGAGGGGCAGTCCCTTGAATGTTGTCTGTTTTGACCCGTCCTCACGGGTGATGGTATCGAAGTCTGACGAATCGAGAGGCCCCTTTACCACGATATTTTCCTCGTAGAAGGCCGGCCAGAGTCCTGCACAGGTACCGGTACATGCACTCGTACCATTGCCTTTCGTGTCCTTTGCATAGAAGTAAAGGGTGATACCGTCTGAATCCGTGAGGAAAGATCCAACTGAGCCGTTGGTCATGACCTTGACGGTTTCTGACACCGGTTTTACCGTTGTGACAGGTTTCGTTGTTGGCGCAGGTGTGGCAGGGTTTTCAGCCTGCTGGGTGCACCCTGCCACCAGGAGGGTGACACATATCAGGATGATGAAAACGGGAAGAAATGTGAATTTCATGGATATCCACCGTACTGTAAATCGTAACAGGTTGGAAATAAAAGGAGATAACATTTTCTTCACGTTTCAGGAAAAACCGGGACGTTTCCGGATGATCCGACCTTCCATGGCCCCTTCCCTCATCCGGGTCAGGGCGTTCCATTTTCCACAGGACGATCTCGGGTAGCGATTCTGGATCGGAAAAGGGTCCGTGCACCCTTGTGCCATAGTACTCTTCAGGGGTGAAACCGAGTGGATGAAGTCCAAATCAAAAAATAACAAAAATATTCCTGTTTTTGAAAAAGGGAGCCGTATCGGCGTTTTTTTTATCCTTAAAAATGTAGCTCAGGGATCTCACACAAGCCGCCCCTGATCCACAAAAGGCAGTTGATCATGAGGATTTTTGGGGGTCACCTATGCCTTTTTATTATATAGCATCATGTGGTTTATCGCCCACCTTTTCCTCGGTGAGAGGGAAAAATTCCTGGTACACACGCTTCCGTTCTTCAAGATCCGTGTGCAGGTAGATCTCGGTCGTCCGTATGGAGGTATGACCAAGGTTTTCCTGGACGACACGCAGGTTCCTGGACCTGCGGTACAGCTCGCTCGCATAGCTGTGCCGGATTTTATGGGGGGTGATCCCCTCAGGGGCATGTTCCCTGAAGATCAGCTGGACGGTCCTCGGCGAGATGGCCTTGCCCTTGCTGCCGGGGAATACCGGTCCCTGGACACGGCCCTGGACAAAGGATTCTATTTCGCTGAGTGTCTCGGTATCGACAAAAACGGTCCTGATCTTCCCGCCTTTTCCGAGCACCCGTATGGTCTGCTCGTCAAAATCAATATCCTCTATTTTCAGGGCGCACAGTTCGGACACCCTGAGACCCGTGGCATAGATGGTCCTGATAATCAACCGGTCCCGTTCCAAAGGGACGGAGGCCAGGAGTGCAAGGACCTGGCTGTGCTTGAGGTATCTGAGTTCC
>CAZGXZ010000101.1:0-9132 GCA_964530035.1 uncultured Methanoregulaceae archaeon | reverse complement strand
ATACCAACGGGCAAGCCGTGTCCCGTCCCCGATAAAAGCGACCAGTCCCAGCTCCGGGAGCCTGTCCCTGAGCATCCGCTGGTCAAGGGCTGAAGTCCATGCACGGACCAGTTCCGGGACGGGAACTGCGAATACGATTCCTGCGACCGTATCACACATGTGTGCGACCGCTTCTGTTACCGATGCGACCTCCTGTTGGGAGAAGGTTGCCGGACAGGGGACTGCCCCGTTGAGCAGGAGGTGAACCCCTGCAGGATCAGCGAAATTGCGGTCACCTGCATGCCAGATGTCCGATGCAAGTGCGGAGGGGGATGTCACGATGGTAAATGGCTCGGTGAATGCTGCAAATAATCCAGGGGAGTGGGTGTTCCGCCCGGTCAGAGGCCCCAATCCGGCTTCTGTCCGGGCCTTTTTCTTGATGTGCTCGATGATGGAGGCGACAGCCCCGGATGCTCCCCGTGGACCGAGAGAGATTTCTGACAGGAACGGGCGGGAGACGAGCACGGGTATGGCAAAAATCAGCGCATTGTTGTCGAATGACCGGACACAATAGGCCGTGACGTTCCTGACCACGTGGGCCCGGTCAATCCTCCACCGGTCGTCGCCGCCAAGGGCAAGAATTCCTTCAAGACAGGCATCAGGCCCATGGCCGGTCATGGAATGAGCGTGCTCCTTATAAGGAAATACAGGGGGTGTCGCCCTTCCCCTGTACCCCGGGGATGCCATATGACTGCTGGTGTACCATCATCCGTGCTTCATAAAGGGCTGGTTCCTTCAGGAGGTCCTCTTCACGAATACGAACAGTTCATGGACCGTCAGGAGATTCGCTGATTCAAGCGACAGCCCACGGTGGAGGAGACCGAGGACTTCCTGACAGAAGTCAACATACGCTTGGTATACGTTGCCGTCCTTTTCATCGAACGTCTTCCGGTTTCCAAATGAGATGACCCCCTCCGATTCCAGTATCTTCATTCCGATCTCTGATTCCCTGCAGACGATCATGTACCTGTTGGGGAAGAGCAGGGAGAGGATGCAGGTGATGTTCCCTGGTCCGAACCCGGGATGGTGCCGCCTGAAACGATGATAGCGGTCTATGAAAGGAGCATCCCCATAGACCAGGTCAGACAGGTGCTCCCGGACGGATACGATATCCCCGCTCAACAGCTGCTCTGCATAGGTATCCCGGATTCCACCGGTAATGGTATTTTTCAGGACTTCGTGGAGGTTTTTTAGCCCATCATGGTCGAGCGTTGGTATAGACCGCTTCGAAAGGAGGAGAAACATCTGTTTCTGGGGGATCACTGTCCGTTCACAGATGGTCTGGAAGACCGGGTGGTTGTCCTGGCTCTCGATGATCTCTCGTAATCGGTGCACTGATTTCTCCTGGGATAGCAGTGTCATGGGTCCAACCTCCTGCCTGGGATAGTTGTCTGAAAGAGAGTATACCCACATAATACTATCCTGACCAGTTCCTTGCGATACAATTCCTGTCAGCGGGATGCATGCACAGGGAAGACACCAATAATATGGTCCCGGTTATTGCCAATGAGCAATATCCTCTCAAATTGTAATTCTATTGAGAAATACGGCTTTTAAAGGATCCTTTGATCCACTCGCTACTAATAGGGGAGAAAATTTTCCCGGTTGTGGCTGATGGCCGACAGGAGGGAGGAAGAATTTCCTGTCCTGCCATAAATCTCTAAATTCCCTGTCATGAAGCCGGGTAGACAGGATATAATTGTATCCTTCAGAAGACCTCTCTCTTGATAGGGGCGCCTGATGAAGGCAGATATTAAAAAAAGACCGGGAAAGGTTACATCGACTTAATCTTGTCTGCAAGCTCTTTTGCCTTCTCCCTGGGGATGAGAAGACCAGCCGAGATTTCTATCCATTTTCCCAGCTCCGCCAGGTGTTTCGGTTCCAGCTGGTCAAACATGAGGCCGTTCATGTGGCCTTTTGTCTGGCGTTCAAGGAACATCTTTGATGCCGGACCGAGGTAAACCGTGGTCTCTTTGAGGACTTTTTCTGATAGTACACTCATCAGCCCACCGTCTACTGCTGGCCCTCATCCGCTGCCCCCATCATGATCTTGAGGCTGGCTACCATTCGTGAGAATGAGCGGGCAAGGTCTCCGATTTCATCGTTTCTCTCGACTTCGACCATGGCGGTCATATCACCCATGCTGATCTTCGTTGCGGCATCATTCAGGCTCTTGATGTCCCGGATGAGCGTTCGGGAAAAGAACAATATGATAATGCCTGCGATGAGTACGGCAATTGCCAGGATGAGATAAATCGTATATCCGATGAAGTCCTGGCGGGCAATGACCGCTGATGCGTCCATGTCCACCCCGAGGACTGCTACCGCCTTGCCCGTACTGTCGAGGACAGGGGCATACCCGGAGATGAAGGTCCCCCACCTGTCGGTGTAAAAGTCATTCGAGGCGGTAGGCGATGAGAATGCCGCGAGGATCTGCTGCCGGTCTGGAGAGTCATATACTTCTCCGATAGTGGCTGCGTCCGCATCCGTCCCATAAATATCATCAACAACGAAGACGATATCGGTTCCGGAAAGCTTCATAATATAAGCATTCTTGGTAATAGTACTCTGGCTCCGGAGTTTCAGAAGCTTGTCCTGGAGTTCCTTGAATGCAGGAGTCCCTTCATCCCCGGGTTTAAGGGCTAATACTGCATCCCCGGAAACCTGGGTCGACATGACCCCGGCTACCTGGGCGAGTTCATCACGGACAGATTCCTTGAGAGCATCCTTTGTCTGGCCGTATGTATAGAAGAACGTGAGCCCTGCAATCAGGAGAATAAGAATGACAAATGCCACGGTTAGTTTTGTCTGGAGACTGTTCAGGAGCGAGGTCATGGCCGGGACCCCGCTTTTTTCTTCGGGAGGATTTTTGCCGTCACCATACCTTGAACCAATATGATCCTATCAAATATGATTTTTATTATACTAGTGAAACGCAAATAAGCGATTTAATAAGTTCAAATTTAAAAATACCTGTTTTATGTCAATTTAAAACAAGACCGACCCCGTTGGACTACCTGCCAGGTACACCAGGTCAGGGATGGAAACGATGACGTCCGGTTCATTCCCTTTGGAGGAAAATGGATAAGAAATGTCGTATTCCCCTGACATAATCAAGGACTGATGTCGTTTTAATTTGTCCCGATCATGAAACGTACGTTTTCGATACCTCTATATGAATGAGAATGAGAATACCAGAGTGCTCCCGGAAGACAGGGGAGAGGATCTCTTCGTCTCCCGGGATTGACGCCACACATCTTTCGCCTGTAAATTCCGGTAAGGAGTTCAGGGCGATTATTGTCCGGCCAAAGCGTGAACAATTTCACTGGAGCCAGATGGACGGGACGACAGGGACGGTAAGGGTACCATGAACATCGACCGCAGATACTGGTTGGTTATCGGTGTGGTGGTCATACTCTGTTCCGGGACCCTGCTCGCCGTGTTTGTAGCATCCCAGTCGGACCGGTCGATGAGGGAGGAGGCCCTCATCAAGGCAAAACTGGTCATAACGGGGTTCAACACGAGCTTTGTATCAGCGTTGAGCGGTTCTCAGTCCGATCTTGATCTTAATGAATACCAGGAACTCAAGGCCCACCTGTCAGACCTGCCTGTCGCCGACCCTTCCATCCGGTTTGCCTACTTCATGGGTCAGCGGCCTGACGGCCTCCTGTTTTTTTATGTCGATTCAGAACCTCCCGGATCCAGGGACTATTCTCCTCCCGGGCAGGATTACCAGGAAGCGTCCCCTGAACTCATCGACCTTTTCCGAAGAGAGAGAGCAGCCACCATCGGACCGTACCCGGACCGCTGGGGCACATGGGTCAGTTCCCTTGTCCCTATACACGACCCGGCTTCGGGAAAACTCCTGGCAGTGTTCGGTATGGACGTGGATGCCAGGTACTGGAACAACCGGATCATGGCTGATGTCCTTGTCGTGGTCGCCGGGGCAGGGGTCGCTTTACTCATCGTCCTGTTCTTTTTCTTCATCCTGGACCGCAACGAACGGGAGCGAAAACAGCTGGAGGATACCGCCTCGCTCATCCGGGAGAGCGAGGAGAGGTACCGGAGCGTCGTCGAGGACCAGACGGAGTTCATCTTCAGGGCACTTCCTGACGGCACCTATACTTTTGTAAACGATGCCTTCTGTCGCTTTTTCTCCGTAGAACGGGACCATCTGCCAAAATTGGGGGAGATCTCGCATATACCCGGGGATGAGCGGAAGTCCGTGGCGGCCGCCATAAGCACCCTCACACCGGTGAAACCGGTCACCCAGGTAACCCACCGGGCGATCATGCAGGATGGGCAGGAGTCGTGGCTCCACTGGGTTATCCGGGGGATTTTCAAGGATAGCGGGGACATTTTTGAAATCCAGGGCGTCGGCAGGGATATAACGTGGCAGAAGCACATCGAGGACACCCTGATCCTGACCAACCAGAAGCTCAACCTCCTCTCAAGCGTGACAAGACAGGACATTCTCAACCAGGTCTTCGCATTGAAAGGGTTCCTGCAGCTGGCCCTTGATTATCAGGACACCCCTGATAGAAGCAGAGGATTTGTTGAAAACGCGATGGCGGCCGTGAACACCATCGAAAACCAGATTACGTTTACCAGGAATTACCAGGAACTAGGCTCGAAACGACCGTCGTGGCAAAGTATAAACCAGGTCATCATCCAGGCCAGGGGCGGGCTCCCCATGGTACAGTACGAGCTTAAATTCCACCGCCCGGGACTGCAGGTACTAGCAGACCCGCTCCTCGAAAAAGTCTTTTTCAATCTCTTTGACAATACAATCCGCCACAGCGGAGGATCCATGAGGACAATCCGGGTATCTTCGCAGGAGACCGGCGAAGGACTGGTCATCACCTGTGAAGACGACGGAAAAGGGATATCGGAAGCTGCGCGGAAGACCCTGTTTACAAGGGGTGGCAGCACTACAACAGGCTTCGGCCTGTTCCTGTCGCGGGAGATCCTGTCGGTTTCAAACATCGCGATCAGGGAGACGAGCCTCCCGGGCAAAGGGGCACGGTTTGAGATCGTCGTCCCGAGAGGAGGATACCGGTTCGTTGACGCAGACCAGGACACCTTCCGGGAATGAATGAAAGAACAGCCCTCATAAAGAGATAAGGATAAGGCCAGGGCGTGAACAACGTGCACCATCACCCGGGGCCCGGGACTGCGGTAATCTCCAGGCGATGATGGTTACACCCAGCCCGTCCTGGAGTCAGGTATCAGGCATGTCCTCCGTTTACGGGAAGATTTTGTACTGATGGTCTTGGGATTGTAAAGGGCGACCAGGTATGACAGGATTTTATCCTAGCCCTGCCATTCCCTTGTAGGAGGGTACATCGTCATGGTGGAATTCAAACTTGAATCTTCTGAAAAACACGAGGAAAAAAGAAAGGAGCTCCTCGGAAAAGTCCTTGAACTCAAGGAACTCGTCCATTACCAGGACGGGACGGTAGCAAGCCGGATGATCATCAACAGGAAGTCGGGAAGCATAACGCTGTTCTCTTTCGATGCCGACGAAGGGCTTTCAGAGCACACGTCACCCTTCGATGCCGTGGTCACCATCCTCGACGGGGAGTGCGAGGTCTGGGTCGCCGGAGCGACACACCAGATGAAGGAAGGGGACACGATCATCTTTCCTGCGAATGTTCCCCATGCCCTTTCGGCGGTCACACGTTTCAAGATGTCACTGACCATGATCAGGGAGTGACACACGATGGACCGGGAGAACACTAGTATGTCAGGTCAGGACGGTATGTCCTGATAAGGTCCAGGACAGGCTGGAAGTTCCCTTCAGTGCAGTAGAGGGGGAGCGGGTATACAAGCCATCGTGGCCTGACGAGGATATAGTGCTCGTCCGGGTAGACCTTCACGGAACGGACGTCCTTCCATCCGATTCGGTTCTCCTCCGTGCCGTAGTTTATCAGTGACGCACCGAGGGCCTGCGGGCTCCGTGAAAGGGCGCCAAGGACCAGGAGCCCGGTGTTCACTTTTTTCATGGTACTCCCGCCAAAGAACCCTACCCCTTCCGGGCTGACGACGAAGGTCGCGTCATACCCGCCGCCGGTCACCACGTGGAGGATAATGACAGAAACGACGATGAGGATGGCCAGAATACCTCCTGCAATGAGGAGGAGGAGTCCGAGCCCGCTGAGAATGTCCAGGAGGTCATTCCCGGCCAGGAGAAAGGTTATCAGCAGGATGAGAAAGAGCACCCCGATACTGACGGTAACGAGGAAGACCATGCCCCGGAAGATGACCATATCGAAAAACCGTATCTTGTTCTCCCAGACGAACGCCTGCCCGTTGTCAATCATCTCCTGAGTAACCTCCGTATTCCTGTTTCGCCTCCGCCCGTTCCGTGACGGGGTCATGGGGAGCTCCGAACCGCAATCCCCGCAGTACCGTGCGGCAGGGGGATTTTCATGCGTACAGGCAGGACAACGGGTCATCATAGTTCACGGGATTTGTTTATCGTATAATGCGCTGGTGAAACCAAGAACGCTTCGGAGACCCCGGCCGCATGCCCGTTGTCTGGATATCAGGAGCCGATGAAGAGATTATCCCTGGATCGAGGTCCTTGACAGGTGTAAAACGGATAGTCCTCCCCGGTGAATAAGGAGGACCCGCTATCGGGACGGCTATTCAACCAATCAGTGACCTGCCTGCAGAGATCATGAGAAGGCCCAGGACGAGAGACGCTATTGCGGCACATATCACGAAAATAATGACATGAGTCGGGTTATGGGGGACGGGGGCTTTCTGCCCGCTGTTCATCCGGGCTGCCGTCTCAAAAGCGTTGTATATCCCATAGGCCCAGACGATGAAACCTATCAGGCTGAAAAGGTACAGTCCGGTCATGGTCCCTGCCAGGATGATGACCCCCCACCCGGTACTGCCGTTATATACCTGGCCGAGCCCCGGGCAGAGCAACGATGCAGCCGCAGCAAGGGCTACGTTTTTCGGCGGTGCAGGAGTAAGGCCACCCGAATCCGTGTATCCGGCCCCCGTTCCCGCAGTGCCATTGCTTCCATCTTTATCCCTGCGGGATACCGGTACCTGATGAATGAGGGCAGTCCCGCAGTTTTCGCAGAACCGTGCCCCGGCCCCGACCTTCACGCCACAGGTCTCACAAAACGGCATACACCTGACCCATTCACATTTCGTGAGGGAAGGAAAAAACCCTCCCCGGACAGGCCTACCGCTACGTCGGACCGCGAGCGCCCAGGCACCGCCCTGCAAGGTGCCGTACCTGCTCCCTGATTCCGGGCATGGTCCTTACATCATCGTGGTCGTCCATCCCATCGGCAAGGACCCGCCCTGATGGTGTAAAACCAAGGTTCTGGAAGAACGCCTCGACGACATGCGTGACACAGGAGAAGTTCTTCAGACCCCGGCGTCCGGCAACCGACAGGAGGATACCTGTTCCCTGCGGACCTTCCTCGCCTCCGATGGTCCGCCTTGCATGATAGGCGAGACAGCGGTCGATAAGCAGTTTAAGCCCGCCGGGAACGGTGTTCGTGTATACGGGCGAGCAAACGACCAGGAGTGAACAGCGGGAAAGGGCGTTGATAACCTCTCCCATGTCATCGGAAAACGTGCAGAAACCGGTATTGTAACACTGGTAGCAGCCTATGCACGGGTGGACCGCAAGTTCGTCGGGAAAAATGATGGCAACCGGCAGGCCCCGTGTGCGTGCCTCCTCAGCGACCCATCCGGCCATGATCCCGCAGTTCCCGTCCGCCCGGGGACTTCCCTGGATGATGACCACGGCCGCCCTGGAAACGATCCCCGTGTCCCCCTGGACGGATGGAGCCGTGACACGGAAACCGTCCGGGTCCTCGCTGATGAGGCCCTTCCATTCATCAGCGATGCGGGAGGCAACCTCCCTGGCTTCAAGAGGGACAAGGGGTGCATATTCGTAGGTATTTGTCTTAAAGACCGTTATCGGCCGGTCACCTGCCAGTGCAGAAACGGTGTACCTGATCATGCCCGGGTAAACCCCTGAGAAATCCTCCTCCTCGATTTGTATCACGAGTATTTCGCCAGGAGTGGATACCATTTCCTTCCTGATGACCTTCTTCGGGATATTCATGCACGCTCCCCCCTCTGGAACCCATGCAGGGTGTTCAGCAGACCCTATACCGGGCCATGCTCCCTACCGGCAGTCCGGGGGTCTCCGGCCCGGCCGTTGTTAAAGGATCGGGAGGTGGGGGACATAATGGTTGCCCGGGACATTGGCATCATGGACGGGAACCTTCCTGGAAAACCCCGGATCGCGGGAAGTCCCGGCCCATTTTAAAGGACCGTCTTCAGGGCGGAATAGAGTGTGGTTTTCGATGCGGTTTCCAGAATGTCCTCGCTGGCCAGGCTCCGCCCGCCATCCCCATGGTCGAAAGCCGTTGATATGACCGCCGTGTCCCCGAGAAGCATCGTATATGATGCGCTTGCAGCCCCGTCCCGTGCGGCGTACTCGTACGCCGCGTCCAGCCCTCCAGGTCTTCTGGGCAATCCTGAAGAGAACAATCCCTGGTAGTAAGCGTTCGCCGATTCCCTGTCCCGGAAGGTGAGAGCCTCGAGGACGACCCCGGTTATTTTTCCCTCAAGTGCTGACGAGGCTGACGGAGTGTAGGTAAGGGATTTCGAGAGCACCGCTCCTGCAATACGTGCGTCCACGACCTGTCGTCCCCTGCCTTCCCGGTCTGTGTCGTTCAGGGTTTCATAGCCTTCGAGGTGGTCGGGAACGAGGATATCAGGGTCGAACCTGAAGTCGATGAACTTCTCGTTCGGGGAAAACAGCTGCCAGTTGGTCGTGTTGTAGTTGATGGCATAGGGCGACAGGTCGCTCATATCCCGCAGACGTTCAAGGGGATCACCGGGAAGCGATTCTATTCTTGCCGGGTCGACCGAGTCGGTCCGCCACGGGTAGTCCCTCTCTACGACGACCCGGTCGCCCTTGAAGACCTTTCCATCGGCATACCACCCGTCATAGAAATCATACTTCCTCACCGGTTTCAGGGTATAACCCGGGCTCCCGGCAAAGAGCACGACCAGGGCATGGTCCTGGTCGTAATCCTCGTCAAGAGG
>CAZGXZ010000100.1:1235-9199 GCA_964530035.1 uncultured Methanoregulaceae archaeon | reverse complement strand
TATCGAGACATCAAGTGATTCGATGACTCCCCGTCCCGGGAGGCGGGGCGTTGAGATCTCATACCAGGTGCCGGCAAGGTAGAGGTGGAAGACATGGTTGGCGGACTGGTCACCTGCCGGCATGACCTGGAACGAAGAGCCGTCAACGGGACCATAGGTACGGACTGAGAACGACCGCTTCAGCTCCCCCAGGAATTCTGCCGGTGTCCTGCCGCCGAGGTCGGCGAGGAGGCGGCTGTACCCGTGGATCCTGACATGGGCCGATCCGAAGACAACCGCCATGAACCGGCCGGCCTCAACAGGGCAGGTACCGGCAGACTTCATGCGGTCGGCGACATTGACCGAAGACTTCGCCCGGTGATGGCCGTCTGCTATGTAGAGGTCGGGGATTTTAGAAAAAGACTCCTCGATCCATTTCAGGGCGGCCTCGTCCCTGATGGTGAAGACCTCGTGGACCGAACCATGGCCGTTTTTGACCTCGCAGTCCGGGGTGGAGCCGGGTGGGAACAGTCCGTCAAGGTAGGCATACAGGTCCTCGTGGTCAGGGTAGAGAAGGACCACCTGCCCGTTGTGCGAGCGGACCTCCCCGATATGCCGTGTCCTGTCCTCCTCCTTGTCATACCGGGTTAGTTCATGCCGCCGGATATGGTTCTCCCGGTAATCCGCGGCATCCACGCAGCAGCAAAGGCCACAAAATCGTTCTTTTCCGGAGGTGACACGATAGAGGTACATGAGAGGCTTTTCTTCCCGGTAGAGGACGCCATTGTCCTGCATCGCCTGGAACTCCGCATGAGCGCGCGCGTAGACCCGGTTGTCCTGGGGCGGAATATCGGGAAGGAGGGCATCGGAACGGCTTATTCGCAGGAAGCTCAGGGGGTTTGACGCTATCGCCTCCTGCGCCTCCCTGGTTGTCACGACATCGTACGGAACGGCGGCTACCGCCCCGGCGAGGTCCCTTTTTGGACGTACTGCGGCAAACCGGTGTACCTGTACCATGGCTGGAAGCTGCTCCTGTCCATGATCCTTTTTCACTGACACTATATTAGTCCAGTGACAAATGTGAAAGGGACAACCACGATGGACGGCATCACCATCAGGCGGGCGCGGAGGTCAGACCTTGCTGCCGTTGCAGCCATCGAGAGCCAGTCGTTCGCTGACCCGTGGACGCCTAAGGTTCTCGAAGAGACGCTTGAATACTTCCCTGAAACGTTTTTCATCGCCCAGGCCGGGATGCGCCTGGCAGGGTTCCTGATCGGGGGAATCGAGGACACAGGGGAGCTGGTTTACGGCCATATCTGCAACTTCGCCGTTGACAATGCCTACCGGAGGCTTGGTATCGGCTCGGCGCTCCTGTCCCGGGTCGAACACCAGTTCATGCTCATGCTCGCTTCGGGCGTCCAGCTCGAGGTCAGGGCTTCGAACACGGTTGCACAGGCCTTTTACCGGCGGCTCGGGTACAGGCAGGTCTTCACCATAGACTGTTATTACTCCAATGGCGAAGACGCCCATGTCATGATGAAGTGGTTCCGGTTTTAACGCTGTCCTCTGCCGAGCTCCTTGTGTGCACGGGCAAGGTGTCCTGCTGCAAGGGCCGCGACCAGGGACAGTTCACCGGCCAGGACTCCTGCTGCAACAATCTCAGCGAAAGCACGTGCATGGGACCCTGGCGGGTCTCCGCCTCCTGAAACCCTGAGGAGCCGGAGGCACTCGGACTGCGTCGGGAGACCAGTACCTCCACCGACCGTCCCGGCAGGGAGTGCGGGCAGGGTGACGGCGACGTACGCTCCTCCGGCAGCAAGGTCGACCGTGGTGATGCAGGAGCTCCCCTCGACCACGTGCGCCGGGTCCTGCCCACACGCGATGAAGAGTGCGGCAACGATATTGGCCGCGTGGGCGTTGAAGCCAAGAGAACCCGCACGGGCCGAGCCGACAAGGTTTTTCCGCTGGTTCACTTCCGCGAGCGCTGCCGCAGTGGTCTTGAGCACGTCATGGATCAGGGTGTCAGGGAGGAATATCCCTGCGGCGACGGTCCTGCCCCGCCCGAGAACGACGTTCACTGCGGCCGGTTTCTTGTCGGTGCAGAGGTTGCCTGAGAGGGCGATGAGCCTGGCGCCGGTCTTCTCCATGATCAGGGCGGCGACCCGCTCGCTCGCGATGGTGACCATGTTCATCCCCATTGCGTCCTTGGAGTCGAATGCAAGCCTTACATACAGGCTGGTCCCTGCGACGCTGGTCATGATCCCGGTCAGCCTGCCGTGGGAGGTGGTTGACTCAGCGGCGCCCCGTATGGCTTCGTTGTTGGCCGCGACCCAGTCCGCCACCTCCTTCGCGTGGACGACACTGTCTGTGGCAAAGGCCGGGGCCCTCGTCATGGCGTCCTGGAATATCCTTGTTTCAGCTCCGCCCGCCTTCGAGATGGCTGAACAGCCCCGGTTTACCGAGGCCACAAGGGCGCCCTCTGTCGTGGCAAGGGGGAGATAGTATTCACCCTCTGCAGATTCTCCCCTGACCAGGAGGGGCCCTGCGACACCCACCGGGACCTGGACCATCCCTATCATGTTTTCACAGTTCTTCCGTGCAGCAGCATCGACAGGGAGGGTTGAGGAACCTATTGAGGGAAGGGGTGTCCCGGTGATGTCCTCGATGTAACGGCGCCGGAGCGTGACCGCCTCGGCAGGAGGAAGTTCCTTCTCGAGGGCGTACAGTTTCAGCGACCCGTTTTTTAGCCTCTCAAGATAATCATCCATGGTATAGGTGTATGGGACTGCAGACCAGATAGAAGGTGGGTCAGGCGTGGAGATAGAGGCCTGGGGAGTACGGGTTTCATCAGGAGGTGCCGAGGAAGCCAGGAGGAGGCTCCGGGACGCCGGTATCCTCGACCCTTCGGCGCGGCCGGCCCGTGACGGAGGGGACATCATCTTTCCGGTGATTGAAGAGGTCCAGGGAGCCGAGCGGTACCTGTTCACCCGCCGGCCCCCGCGGGAGGAGCTGCCAAGGCACGAGCTCGTGGGTGGGATCGCCATCCTGCGTGAGGAGTCCCATGAAAAAGCAGGGCTGATCTTAAAGTCACGGCCATCGATCCATACCGTCCTGTTCCCGGAGAGCGAGGTGAGCGGGACGCTCCGCATCCGCAGCTTCAGAGTGCTTGCAGGGAAGCCGGTGACCTCGACCACCGTCACCGAGCACCACCATATCTTCGAGGTTGACCTTTCCGAGGCCTATTTCTCCGCCCGTCTCGCCACGGAGCGCCAGCGGCTTGCAGCCGAGGTCCGGGCTGGTGACCATGTACTTGACATGTTCGCCGGTGTCGGTCCGTTCGCGGTGAGCCTGGCAGAAAAAGCTGCAATCGTGGTCGCTTCAGACCTGAACCCCGCTGCAGTCACCCTCATGAGAAGGAACTGTGCTGCGAACCGTGTCCAAAACGTGGTCCCGTTCTTCGCCGATGCAGACCACCTCCCGAACCTCCTGCCACGCATCTTCGACAGGGTGGTCATGAACCTCCCCCTCGATTCCCGCCGTTTCCTCCCTGTAGCGTTCTCCTTGTGCCGGGAAGGAGGCACGATATACTGGTACGTACTCCAGTCGGAAGAGCACGAGTTCATCCCGGCCCTGGACCGTCTGCCGGCAGCGTCGGTCAGAGAGCGGTTTGTCAGGTCGTATTCACCCGGAAAACACCATGCGGTCTACGAAATCGTGGTGGGACAGGATTGACCCGATTGCCTGGCTGCCTCTTAAGCGTATGTGTCCGGGAGAACCGACAAAAAATCCAAAAAAATCACCCCGGATTTGACCGGGGTACGAGTATCAGCCCTGGGAGGAGGTTACAGGGGGACGAACTTCGTTCCATAGTGGATAGGACCGCTCTCCCCGTCTGCGCCCATCCGCCTGAACACTGACCTGACTTTCATGCCGATTGACACTGCGTCCGGGTCACAGGCGAGCGGGGCGGTGAGCCGCGGCCCCTCGTCAAGCTGGACGATGGCAATGGGGTATGGGGCCAGGTAATCATACTGGTCATTCCCGTTGTGGATGACGGTCCAGGTAATCACTGTCCCGGTCCCTGAAAACCGGTGACTTATAATCTTTCCATCCCTGCGACAATCAGGGCAGAACGTACGCGGCGGGTAGAAATGCCTCCCGCAGGTCGCGCACCTTGTCCCCTCCAGGTTGTACCGCTGGGGTATTTTTCTCCAGAAACGTGCGACTGACATCTCTTCTCACACTCCGAATATGTGGACGGCGACCGTGGCACCGGTCCCTCCGACATTGTGGGTCATGCCGTACCGTGCGCCGTCTACCTGCCGCTTTCCTGCCTCCCCGCGGAGCTGCTGGACCGCCTCGCAGACCTGTTTGATACCGGTCGCACCGACAGGGTGCCCGCATGCCTTCAGGCCGCCACTCGTGTTGACAGGGATAGTACCGCCTATTGCCGTCTGGCCTTCCTCGGTCAGTCTCCCGGCCTCTCCCTTTTTACAGAACCCGAGGTCCTCAATGGCGCAGATCTCGGCGATCGAGAAGCAATCATGGACTTCGACGAACTGGATATCATTGTGGGAGAGTTTTGCCATTTTAAATGCCCTCCTGCCCGCAGCCACCGTCGCGTCCAGGGTTGAGATGTCACGGCGGTCGTGCAGCGAGATCGTATCGCTCGCCTGCGCTGTTGCTAGCACCTTCACCGGCGTGTCGGTAAACTCCCGTGCCCGGTCAAGCGGAGCGACGATGACCGCAGCGGCACCGTCGGTGATCGGCGAGCAGTCAAACAGCCGGAGGGGATCGGCGACCATCGTTGACTTCAAAACCGTATCAAGGGTAATCTCCGACCGGAACTGTGCAATCGGGTTGCGTGCGCCGTTGTAGTGGTTCTTGACCGGGACCATCGCCAGCTGCTCCCTGCTGAGAGGGTAGCGGTGCATGTAATCACGGGCTATCATGGCGTAGAGGCCGGGGAAGGTCGCTCCCATGAACCCCTCCCACTCGCGGTCGGCTGCACCCGTAAGGGCGTCGGTGCTCGCACCGGGCTCGACGTCCGTCATCTTCTCGACCCCGGCCGCGACCACGATATCCGCGTACCCGCTGGCGACCGTCAGGACAGCCTGGCGGAATGCGAGTCCTCCTGAGGAACACGCCGCCTCTACCCGGGTTGAAGGGATGTGATGCGTTGCCATTCCGGCGTAATCTGCGATGAGTGCACCGATGTGTTCCTGTTCGATAAAACGCCCGGCGCTCATGTTGCCGACGTACATTGCGTCGATCTGCTCCCCGGCCAGGTTTGCGTCTTCGAGGGCCCGGGCCCCGGCCTCGATGAAGAGGTCACGGAACGATGACTCCCACTTTTCGCCGAAGTGGGTGCACCCTATCCCAATCACTGCAACATCTCTCATTTCTGCATCACGATCTTTCCCTTGTGTCTTGCGTACTGTGCATAATCGAGGTATTTTGGATTCTTAAGGAGGTCGCCGACGGAAGGTGCCCTGGCCCTGTCAAAGGCCCCGCCGGTGATGGCTTCGGTTACCTCAAGGTCAAATGAGTCGCTCCCTGCCCCTGAACCGAACGAGGTGACGAATATGCGGTCGCCAGGCTTCGCGATGTCAAGGGTTGCAGCCAGCCCGATCATGGACGAGCCGCTGTAGGTGTTCCCGAGGTGTGGCACCACGAGCCCGGGCTTGATCTGGTCCGAGGTAAAGCCGAGGGTCTTTGCGGCTTTTTGGGGGAACTTGGCGTTCGGCTGGTGAAACACGGCATAGGTGTAGTCCGACGGTCTTGACCCTGTTTTTTCAAGGAGGAGCCTTGAAGCACCCTCCACGTGCTTGAAATATCCGGGTTCTCCGGTGAACCTGCCCCCGTGACGCGGGTAGTTCTGCCCTTCGCGCCGCCAGAAATCAGGGGTGTCGGTCGTGAAGGAACAGGTCTCCGTGATATCCGCAATGGGGTCGTCCCGGCCGAGGACATATGCAGCGCCTCCTGCAGCTGCCGTATACTCAAGGGCGTCCCCAGGAGCACCCTGGGACACGTCCGAACCGATTGCCACGCCGTAGGTGACCATCGAGCTCTTGACGAGACCGAGACAGGTCTGGATTGCTGCTGTACCTGCCTTGCAGGCGAACTCATAGTCGGCAGCCGTCATGTGCGGGGTGGCGCCGATCGCCTCGCCCACGGTACACGCGGTCGGCTTGACGGCATACGGGTGGGACTCGCTCCCAACATATACCGCGCCTATCTGCTCCGGGTCGACGGGCCTCCGCCTGAGGGCGTTTCTTGCAGCCTCCACGGCTATGGTCGCCGCGTCCTCGTCAAGGTCCGGTACTGATTTTTCAAAGACTCCAAGGCCGCCCCTGATATCGGAGGCGTTACCGCCCCATACCCTGGCGATCTCATCGACCTTGATACGGAAACGGGGGATGTATACCCCGTACGTGATGATTCCTGCCACTTCTATGCACTCCGAAGATTCGTGATAACCTCGTCGACAGCCAGCTCCGTGACGGCCACCGTGATCCTGTCCCGCTCTGCCATCGGTATGACCGCCGGGTGGACCTGCTTCCGGGAAAGCCCCTGGAGCACAACGCATCGTGGTTTGAAAGGTGTGACCCGTATTGCCACGAGGGGTGATTTCCCTGTCGAGACCTCGGTGAAGATCAGCGCCCGCTCGGTACTCCAGCCATAAATCCGTGAAAACTCCTCGGCAGAAAGCTCCATGATGGCCCTGATGCTGTTCACCACCGTGTAGCCGTAAATGGTCTGGCCGGTGTTTCCGCAGATAGGGACGCCGTTGATGGCCCCGATGAATGATGTGAGATGTACGGGTTCGGCATACTCGTGTATGTCGAGGACGACGTCGTCTGCGATGCCGGTTACGAGGAGACTGCCGTACTTGCGAATGTTGTTCCCGCCCCTCGACTCGTCGATGGCGAGAAGGTTCTCAACTATTCTGGCTACGATAACGGTTCCGGGACTTTTTCTCCGGCCGCTCTCGTAGTCGCTGATCAGTGAGGGTGACACCGCCAGCTGCTCGGCGAGCTGGCCCTGGGAAATGGAGAACCCGGTCCGCCATTTTCTCAGGACCTGCCCCGGGCTGTCGGAAAGAGTAATTTCTCCAGCCATTTTTTCAGCGAGCCGGTTGCGAAGCCCCGGTGTCATGCCATAGACGTGTGCAGGGTGATGGTATAAAATTAACGAACACCATATTCGGCAATTGCTGTATAACCGACCTTTACCAATCCATAAATAAGAGCCATCCCAATAATGATACATGCTCGCGGCCGATGACCTCCAGTGTCTCAAGGTAATTGCACTCCTCGGAGGCTGCGACGCCCCGGTTCCGGCCTCGACTCAGCGACTCGGGGCTGAGCTCGGGGTAAGCCCGCAGACCGTTTCCAGGCGTGTCCGGAACCTGGAAGATCAAGGCTTCATATTTCGCCAGGTCAGGGCTGATGGCCAGGAGATCTCGGTAACCGGTAAGGGTGTAGAAGTCCTGCGCCAGGAATTTGCTGATTATTGTCGCCTTTTCGGAAAAAAAGGAAATATTTTCAGGCTTACGGGGACGGTTGTAACCGGCCTTGGCGAGGGGGGGTATTACATGAGTCTCCCGCCCTACAGGAACCAGTTCCAGGCCCATCTCGGGTTTGAACCCTATCCCGGCACACTCAACCTGAAACTTACACCACAGGGAATGCAGGCCCGGAGGAGTATCGTCCACCTTCCATGGATTGCCGTCCACGGGTTTGTCGCCGATGGCAGGACATTCGGGGAGGTAAAAATTCTCCCCTGTAGGATTGGGACGGTTTCCTGCGCTATTGTACTTCCCGGCCGCTCCCACTATCCCGATGACATCATTGAGGTAATCGCACCAGTCCCGATGCGACGTGAACTTGGGCTGAAGGACAACGATGCGGTGACCGTCGAGGTGGAACCATGATAACTCCAGCACTCTCCGCCCTCAGTGAGGGCAGGTTCATCCTACTCTA
>CAZGXZ010000100.1:0-1225 GCA_964530035.1 uncultured Methanoregulaceae archaeon | reverse complement strand
CCGTGAACGCGAGACCGACTTTGCAATCCGGGCAGACGCGGTCACCCCGGGGACGGTCGTGACAATGCGCCGCGACGGAGGCGGGCTTATCTGCACAGCCATCAGGCAGGACGCAGCCCGCAAGCTCGGTCTCCCCTTCGCCCGGGAGATCCTCCGGCAGTGTGCCGTCGCAGAAAAAACAGGTGACATCCCCTACGACCCTAAGAACCAATCCTCGTTCTCCCTCTGGGTAAACCACCGTGGGACATTCACCGGCATAACCGACCGTGACCGTGCCCTCACCATCACGGGGATAGCTGACGAGGTGAGGAAAAGCCTGAACGGCGGGGGACATGCATTTTCAAGCCGCTTCCGTTCTCCTGGCCATGTCGCCGTGCTTATCGCCGCGGAGAAACTCCTGTCGGAACGACATGGTCAGACCGAGCTTTCCATAGCCCTTGCGGATATGGCGGGGATTACACCGGCCGTCACCATATGCGAGATGCTCGACTCGGAAACCGGCAACGCACTCTCAAAGGAGGACGCAAAACGCTATGCACGCGACAAAGGGCTTGTCTTCGTCGAAGGCCCAGAAGTGCTCAAGGCGTGGGATGCCTGGAAGGAAAACCGCTGATTTCTCCTTTTCACCTGACTAATCACCTGCTTCCCTGGGCATCTCCCCTAAAAAAGCGATGTACCGGCCCTATAACGGGACCTGGTCAAGAGCTTCAGCTGCCATTCTTCTGAACACAGCCGGATCAATCGAATACTTCGCCTGGGCGTCGCGGGAGTCCTCCGTTGTCCCGAGTGCATCAAGCCGGTCAAGGGTCGCCCGGGCGGTATCGGCGATCCAGTGGTAGCGTGTTTCCTGGTCCACGATGGAAACCGTTTCAGCCCTGACTGAAACGAGCACCCTGCCGTCCTGGGTCTCGTACGTATTCGGCTTTCCGACGACCGCGATGATCGCCGGGTTGTCCACGGAAATCTCAAGGGTCATGAGCCTCTCCATCGCCGCCCGCTGGAACTCCCCGGCAGTAACGAAGAAAATCCCGGTGGGGTCGCTGATCCGTGCGCGCTGCATGACCGACTGTTCCCCGACGCGGGAGCGTTCAGTCAGCGTACCGACGATGAATACCCGGCTGCACCGCTCCCCTGTCGGCAGAAGGACAAAGGTCGGGCTCTTGTCATCTGTTACATCCCCTTTAAACTGGTGTTTTACTTCACGGAGCTCAGCGGCAAATACCCT
>CAZGXZ010000099.1:0-9264 GCA_964530035.1 uncultured Methanoregulaceae archaeon | reverse complement strand
TCGAACGTATGATCACTCCTGTGGAGCGTGTCTATGCGGTTATTGATCATACCCGGTGTCTTGCCTACATGCTTGGAGACTGCATCGTTCCTTCGAACGTGCGCGAGGGCTACCTCGCCCGGCTGGTCATCAGGCGCACGCTCCGGATGATGAACGACCTCAAAATGCAGGGAACGATCGGAGACCTTGTCGAGCAGCAGATGCAGGCAATAGGCCTCGATCTTTTTGAACAGGAACTCCCCGTCGTAAGGGAGATCCTTGAGCGGGAAACGGAAAAATACCGTTTGACCCTTGAGCGTGGCGGGCGCATCGTGCAGCGCATCGCAAGGAGCTACCGGCAGAAGTCCCAGAGGGTGCCATTATCTGAGGTCATGACCCTCTATGACTCCCATGGTATCCCTCCGGAAACCGTGCGGGAACTGGCGACCCGCGAAGGAGCGGTTGTTGATCTCCCTGACAACTTCTACTCCCTGGTCGCAGACATGCACTCGTCATCCAAGCCGGAACAGGGTGACAACCCGCTTGAAAAGTACTTCGATACGGTGTCAGGTCTTCCACCAACACGGAAGCTATTTTACGAGCAGCCCTGTCAGATGGAGTTTGAAGCTTCCGTGCTCGCATCATTCGACGGATATGTTGTCCTTGACCAGACCCTGTTCTACCCTGAAGGTGGAGGCCAGCCCGGGGACACCGGCATCCTGGTGACTCCGGATACCATGATCAAGGTCAAAGACACTATGAAGGTCGGTGAGGTCATCCTCCACGCCGTAACCGGGGGTGTCGTGAAACGGGGGGAACGGGTAAAAGGTATTGTCGACGAAGAGCGTCGGTGGTCGCTCATGCGCCATCACTCCGCAACCCACATCATCCTCCACGCATGCAAGGAGGTCCTTGGGCCCCACATCCACCAGGCGGGAGCACAGAAAGGGGAAAGTTCTTCCAGGATTGATATCCGTCATTTCAAGCACATCACCCCCGACGAGCTTCAGAAAATTGAAATTGCCGCCAACCGGATGGTCATGGAGGACCTTTCCACCGTTATAAACGTTGAGGAACGGACGAAGGCGGAACAAAAATACGGGTTCACGCTGTACCAGGGCGGGGTCCCGCCAGGTGCAGAGATTCGGGTTGTACAGGTTGCGGGTGATATTGAGGCCTGTGCCGGCACCCATTGCGCACGGACCGGTGAGATCGGCTTTATCAGGATGGTACGGGTTGAGCACATCCAGGACGGCATTGAGCGTATAGAGTTTGCCGCCGGAATAGCAGCAATACATGCAGTCCATGGGATGGATGACGTGCTTTCGGCATCGACAGCAATATTCTCAGTCCAGCCTGACAAGCTTCCGGTGACCTGTGAACGGTTTTTTTCCGAGTGGAAGGAACAGAAGAAAGAAATTGACCGGCTTTCTGCACGTCTTGCAGACCTGGAACTTGAGCGTTTCGCCCCCGAGGTCATCAATAACGTCCCGGTCGTTTCCTGCAGGATTGACCTTCCAACCGCCGAGGTGCTCAGGATCGCGAACTCCTTTGCGGAAACAGGAGGAGTTGCCCTGATCGCCTCTGCCGATTCATCCGTACGGGTGGTTCTTGTGTCCGGAAATCAAAAGGTGAATGCAGGGACTGTCGTGTCAGAGGTCTGTGGTGTCCTTGGTGGCAGGGGAGGCGGAAACCAGAAACAGGCACAGGGCGGAGGCCCGGGGACTGACCGGGTTGAGGCCGCTCTTTCCCTTGGAATGGAGCGTATCAGGGCGGCCCTCGATGCCTGAAGGGATCATCATCCTGGAACCCGGAGACGAACAGTCCCAGAAGATAGCACGGGCGATGGCAAGCCCGATGGCAGGAGATATCATCAGGGTGATCTCACAGGGGGAGAAGACCTCATCAGATGTTTCCCATGAACTATCCATTCCGATAACGACCGCCAAGTACCACATAGAAAACCTCCTCGATGCAGGTCTGATTGAGATAGCACGACGGCGGTACAGTGTCAAAGGCCGTGAAGTCAAGATCTACCGCCTTACCGACCGGCTCGTCATCATGGCACCCAGGCAGACCGATATCCGGGCACTCCTTGCCCGCTTTGGCGGGATGGTCCTCGTACTAATGGTTGCTGCAGTCCTTTTTGCCGGCCTTATGCCATCATATGCCCCTCTACCGGACTTTCCGGGTGCCGGTGGCTATGGGTCCGCCCTGACCGTCCAGGATGACCGTTTCCCTGAGATGCGTGCGCCTGAACCTGCGTCGGTGAACACTGCTACCGTCGAAAAATCATTGTACAGCCCGGAAAACCGTGAACTATCACAAGGAGCTCCTCCCGCGCTGCCTATGGATAGTCCCCAGCTTCCACCTCCTGTAGTGTATTTCATTGCAGGAGGGGTGGTGGTCATCGGAGCTCTGCTTGTCTGGGAGATCCTCCGCATGGCCCGGGATCGTCAGAAAGGCACCTCCTGTGCACGTTTAAAAACGAAATCCCCTGGAGATGACGAGGACGACGAAACCCACTCCCAGGAATGAGGTCAAGGGTCCCATGGCGGCGTGTGTCGTTTCAGGGCTCGGGAGAGCTGCCTGATGAGTCGCTACAGGAGGAATCGTGGGGTTTCTGGTACCAAAAGGTGTGGTAGCTGTAAAGAGAACAGATCCTACAGGCTGCTCGCCATCGAAAAACTCGGCATAGTAATTGCCCGGGGTATCTGCCTGAACGCGTATGGCAAAGAATGATATTTTCTTCTCAAGGTCCCTGTCGAGTGAGACATATTCAGGTCCGAACAGGATTCCCTGCGGCCCGACAACCCGTATCTGAAGTCCGTCACTCTTCAGGTTCCTGATATTCCCCGCAATGGTCATCGTTTCTCCGGCCATTACTACCCTGGGTGATGTTATACCGATGTCCTGAACCCGGTCGGTTATGGTGACAAGGGAGTAGAGTTTGGACCCGGAACCAATCCTGTTTTCAATACTTCTGTCCGGCCTGATCTCGACCTTGTAGGTCCCGGGTTGCAGGGACTGCGTATCAAAAGTAACTGCAAAAGAACTCTTGTTATCAGTGAATGTGGTTTTGCGGGCGGTTTCACTCCCTGCAGCATTGGATTGTGAAAGGACGATGGAAATGGGAGTGCCGGCTGGAAATGTTGAAGTGCCGGTTACCACCAGAGGGATTCCCGATGCGACATCGGCCGGGGCATCGATACTGACGATGTACGCGCTGGTCGGGAATGTAAGGACAAGGAGGGAACATGAAAGGATGAACGGGATGGCAGATATCCAACGCATCTGGTATCCTCCTTCCTGGTTTATCTCCACCTGTTTGCACGGATCATCTTATCATATAATCTCCACGCACGTGTCAGGATCCCCGGGCAGGGTTGCTTTGCGGGGGGCTTCAATCCTGAACACAGGAAGGGTTGTGATTTTTTTGGAGGATCCATAAGACGTGTCCCGGCTCCAGAATAATCATCTCGGTGGTACCCTTAACGTCTTTCCGGTGTCGCTAACGTGCCCTGTTCGATAGGTATATGGCCGGACCCGATAACAATTCGGAGTAACGGAGGTCCTAGAAATGCTCAGTAAAACTATTGAATCAGCATTGAACAGGCAGATGAACCGTGAACTCTACTCGTCGTACCTCTATCTCTCGATGTCGGCATACTGCGAGTCAGTCAGCATGCGGGGGTCCGCCCACTGGTTAAGGCTCCAGGCTGAGGAAGAAAAAGTGCACGCCATGAAATTTTATGATTACCTGATAGAGGCAGGAGGCAGGGCCATGATGCTCCCTATCGAAGCACCTCCAGCCGAGTGGAAGTCAGTAGGTGAGGTCTTTGACACGGTCCTCTCCCATGAACAGAAGGTCACGGCGATGATAAATGACCTTGTAAACCTGTCCATTACGGAAAAAGACCATGCAACCAACAATTTTCTCCAGTGGTTCGTGAAGGAGCAGGTCGAGGAGGAGTCGAATGCAGGTGACATTGTTGCCCAGATCAGGCTTGTGGGAGATGTTCCCGGTCACCTGTTTTATCTTGACCACCACCTTGGGAAACGGTAAGGGAAACCACTCCCTGTGGTTTTTTTCCAATTCATCAGGCCCGGAGAACCACTTTTCTTTCAAGCACCCGCCCTATAAGCTAATGATTGTAATAAAGCCGGTCTCCCTGAGTATCCCAGGGTCATTCCAGGAATTTTACCAGATCAACTTTTTGCTTTTCCCATATCCTGCTGTTCTGATTTTTTCTGGAAAACCCCTCACACCGTTCTAATCGATTTCCGGGGGGTGAATTCATTGCTTGGCAGGGGTGATTACTCC
This sequence comes from uncultured Methanoregulaceae archaeon, assembly GCA_964530035.1. Classification (GTDB taxonomy): domain Archaea; phylum Halobacteriota; class Methanomicrobia; order Methanomicrobiales; family Methanospirillaceae; genus KLAP105. The sequence continues at coordinate 4,961 of CAZGXZ010000099.1, read as the reverse complement.
ATACGGTCAGGAAAGTGAAAAGATGAGTTCTTCTGTTTTTTTTGCCGACATCAGGAGCAGGGATGAACACTCAAGCATGGTGTCGAAGGTGCGGGATCTCTTCGCCGCAGCGGGGCTTACGGCTGGTATTTCGAAAGGTGACAGGACGGCGGTAAAGCTTCACTTCGGTGAGCGGGGCAATGACAGTTACATCAATCCCGTATATGTCAGGGCAGTGGTGGACCGGATCAGGGAAGCAGGTGCCAAGCCGTTTCTTACCGATACCAACACGCTGTACCTGGGGAGCAGGGGGAACGCTGTTGACCATCTTGAAACGGCAATAGCACATGGTTTTGCTTACGCTGTTGTGGGGGCCCCCGTTATCATTGCGGATGGGATAAGGGGACAAAATTCGGTTCCTGTCCCCTTATCGGGCAGGAATATTAAAAAAGCAATGATTGCAGGAGATATCGCCGCAGCTGATTCCATGGTAGTTCTTTCTCATTTCAAGGGGCACGAGGTTGCAGGGTTCGGTGGGGCCATCAAGAACCTCGGGATGGGATGTGCCACGCCTGCCGGCAAGCGTGAGCAACATGCTGCCCGCCCGTTTTCAAGGACGGAACTCTGCACCGGTTGTGGCAGGTGTGAAAGTGCCTGTCCTGCAGATGCAGTGAGGGTAACTGAAACGAAGGCCCGAATAGACCGGGAATCCTGCATCGGATGCTTCGAATGTATGACGGTATGTCCGTCGCGCGCGATTGAGATCGACTGGGAAACCGAGATAGAGCCTTTTCTCGAAAGGGTAGTCGAATATGCATGTGCCGTTGTTGAAGGAAAGAAAAAAAGAGTCGGATACATGAATTTTCTCCTCCGGATCACCCCTGACTGCGACTGCGTTCCCTGGAGTGACACTCCTATCGTCCCTGATATAGGGATTCTTGCATCTGATGACCCTGTTGCCCTGGACGCTGCGAGTTTTGACCTGGTGAACCAGCAGACCGGGCTTCCGGGGTCATTCCTGGACTCCGGATCATGCCCGGGTGAGGATAAGTTTACAGGGATGAGGGCCTGGACAAGGAGTGATTACCAGCTGCGGTATGCCCAGGAGATGGGGCTTGGCAGTCGTTCTTATCACCTTGTAACCCTATAAAAATCCCTGATTATTGATATTTCAGGTTATTCCAACAACCCGGACCAGATAAATTTATAAGCGGGAGAAAGAAGAGGGCTTATTACTCTATTTAACTCATCATTTTTTGTTTGTGACTTTTTTAAAAAAGCCTCAAACGTAACGTGCAAGAGAAAAAAATGCTATCTTTGGTGAGATGAGCATGAATCTTAGACAACCTAATGCCAATGAAGCGACCGGAACGGTAAATCGCTCTAGGAATGTCGTTCCGATGTCGGGGATCTGCACCCGTTGTGTTGACGGGTGTAAAGGGTCCTGTGAGATCTGGCTTTCATCGTTCCGCGGCCGTGAGGTCCTGTATCCAGGCCCGTTCGGGGAGATGACGGCAGGAGCAGACAAGAATTACCCTGTCGATTACTCGCACATCAACATTCACGGGTATGCCATGGGAGCGAAAGGGCTCCCTGATGGCGTTGAGGTCGGTCCTGACACCGCGGTTTTCTCCTCCGTGGACACCACCACCTCATACGGATGGGACATCAAGGTCCCGATGCGGGTTCCCATTTTCACCGGTGCGCTCGGATCAACCGAGATCGCCCGGGCGAACTGGGAGCACTTCGCCGTTGGTGCTGCCATATCCGGGATAACCCTTGTGTGTGGTGAGAACGTTTGTGGTGTCGATCCGGATCTTGTCCGTGACTCGAAGGGAAAGGTAAGTAAGTCCCCTGAGATGGACCGGCGGATAGAGACCTATAAGAAGTTCCACGAGGGCTTTGGTGAGATCCTTGTCCAGATGAACGTGGAGGACACGCGGCTTGGAACCGCGGAATATGTCGCATCGAAGCACAATCTTGATACGATTGAGCTCAAGTGGGGCCAGGGTGCAAAATGTATAGGCGGGGAAATCAAGGTAAAAAGCCTTGAAAGAGCAGAAGAATTAAAAAAGCGTGGTTATATCGTACTTCCTGACCCGACCCAGTCAGATATCAAGAAAGCCTTCAAGGAAGGGGCCATCAAGGAGTTCGAACGACATTCAAGACTCGGGTTTGTCAGCAAGGAAGGTTTCCTCGAGGAGGTTGACAGACTCCGTGATGTCGGGTTCAAGAGAGTGACCCTGAAGACCGGTGCCTATTCAGCAGTGGAACTTGCAATGGCCATCAGGTATGGGGCGGAAGCAAAAATCGACCTCCTGACGATAGATGGTGCACCAGGTGGCACTGGTATGAGCCCGTGGCCCATGATGAACGAATGGGGTATCCCGACATTCTACCTCCAGGCGCTTACCTATGAGTATTGTGAGAGGCTGAAGAAACGCGGAATCCGCGTACCCGACATTGCCATGGCAGGAGGTTTCTCGGATGAGGCAAACGTGTTCAAGGCCCTGGCCATGGGTAGTCCGTATGTCAGGGCGGTATGTCTTGGCAGGGGACTCATGATTCCGGGAATGGTCGGCAAGAACATCGCGAAATGGCTTGAAGCCAAGGACCTGCCGAAGTCAGTCTCGAAGTACGGTTCCCGCATGGAAGAGATCTTTGTTGCCTATGAGGAGCTCAAGGAGAAATACGGGGCAAGGATGAAGGAAATACCTGCCGGTGCAATCGGCATCTACACGTATTCGCAGAAATTCAGGACAGGGCTCCAGCAGATCATGGCGGGAAGCCGAAACTTCTCGTTGCCCTCGATATCAAGGAATGACCTGATGGCACTTACAGAGGAAGCGTCAAAGATATCGGGTATTCCCTATGTAATGGACTCGTACAGGGACGCGGCCCTCTCGGTCCTCCTCGACTAATTTTTTTCCGTCCTTCACTTCGTTTTAGAAGGAACAGCTGCCGGTGCATCGGGATTGCAGGTCAGAGATCTCTGGACCTGACTCCTGCCGGAACTCTGGGGTGTCTCATTTTTTTGTTGTACGGGTAAACACGTCGAGGATATCGCACGTGACCTTGGCACCAAGGGTGGGGGGCAGGACCTCGAGCCAGAGGAAAAAACCGACCTTTGGGGGGGTTGTCCGTTCGAATTTGAAGTTACCGTACCTGTCCTGGACCATCTTGTAGTATTCACGCCGGTCCCGTGATCTGAGATAGATAATGAGTGAGAAATCAGGGAGGTCGGTTGCAATTATGGCTTTTGAAAACTGTTGGTGGAGTGCGGTGTAGTCGATCTGCTCCCCCCTGATCGTAAACCTGCGTTGCTGGCAGATGTGCCTGATGGCAGCTGGATAAAGAGACCCATAAAGAATCTTTTTTACGAGCCTCCCTGTCCCTTCCTGTGGCGGAAGAGCTGATTGTTTTCTCGTTCTTCCCTCTATCCAGGAGAAAACACGGTCCCGTTCGGTATCATGGTACCTCCTGTAGTCAAAGGGACACTTAAGGCCGATTCCGTTGGCAATAATGCCTTTTGGGTTCGGGATCATGCCCCTCGTGTGGTGAATCATAGTCCTGCCCCTGATGAACGCCTTCAGGTCCTCGCAGGGCGGAGACAAGATAAACGCATTATTGGGATCGGCGAGTATCCTTTTCCCAATCGATGAAGTCCGGATATCAAAAGTTGAGGCAAGGATGAAGGGGGTGAATGATTGCTTGAAGAGATAGGCAAGGAGAGTCTTTTTGTAGGCAATCTCGACCTCAAACTCCTTAAGGTCTGCTGGCGAGGTAATTGCCTCCCCAAATCCGACAAGCCCATCCCCGTCGATGAAAAGGATGTCAAACTCAGCGAGGTCCTGACCGTTCCCCCTGATCGTGATATCCCCGTTCCTTGAATAAAATAACCCGTTCTGTCCAAGTTTAACCGGGACTCGTTCCGATGGTGCGTCTTTTGCCTTGTAAACAACTTTTGAGATATGGTCCGTTTTCCTTGCAGCCGCAAGAAACATCTCGTATACAATAAGTTCGAACCACCGGCCTTCGGTAGACCGCATTACAGCCTGGTCTGGTGAAAAAAGCCGTCTTGACTCGCTTTTTCCTATATGGCGCATTGCCATAATGGCATGAGTGGCCTGAGGCCTGAATAGATCCCGCTGCTGACGGACCCAAGCCCCGGTAGACGCCATAGTATACGAGGTTTCGTGTTTTGGACAATTAAAAGGTAGCATGGAAAGGGTGGCAGCATAATCTGCCTTCTCCGGGGTGACCGGACAACGAGGCTGGCGACATAACGGCAGGCAGACGCATCTGGCCGGTGATTCATGCAGGAAAAAAAGTTTAAAGCCGGGTCCTGCGCGCTAAAAAACCACAAGGTTCATAGCATACGCCGACGTTGTTCCTTGTACAGGAAAGGACCCCCTGGCAGTACCGGAGCCGGAATTACAAAGCCTTTATATTCTTTTCGTGCGTTGTACTAATGCTGTCTCACGAAAGTGGGTGGGGTCCGTAGCTCAGTTCGGTAGAGCGCCTGGCTTTTAACCAGGTGGCCGGGGGTTCAAATCCCCTCGGGCCCGCTTCCACAACAGTGGTTTGGTTTTTGGATGGATCCGACAGAGAGGAGCGTATCACGCACACATCCGAAATAAGGGGGTTATGTAGGCCGTGAGCTCAAAATTAAATGTCCTTGACCATGACATGGTGCCACAGCACCTTATCATGAGCGAAGAAGAAGTAACTGAACTCTTTTCCCGTTATGATATTTCAAGTGACCATTTACCCAAAATATTCCATGATGATCCCGCTGTTAAGTCTATCAGCGGCAAACCGGGCGAGGTCATCCGCATCATCAGGAAGAGTCATACTGCGGGCGAAGCGCTTTCGTACCGGTATGTGATCAGGAGACCGAAGAAATAACCCGGGATGCAGGAGTTGGCGGCTCTGATTGACAGAAAGGTATTATCTGAGGCATTCTTTTCGCGCGAACACGT
>CAZGXZ010000098.1:0-9340 GCA_964530035.1 uncultured Methanoregulaceae archaeon | reverse complement strand
GTTGCGGTTATGACCGAGCTCCTTTGCCCTTCTCCTGAGGACTGGGTCCTCGAGATCGGGACCGGCAGCGGGTACCAGGCAGCGGTTCTTTCACTTCTCGTGGAACGTGTGATCAGTATCGAACGCCTTGAGTCCATCGCCTCCCAGGCCACTCGTCTCCTCGAGGCACTCGAAATTGAAAATGTTACAGTCGTTACCGGTGACGGGTCTCTGGGTTACCCGGTTCTCGGTCCGTACAACGGTATCATCATTACCGCGGCTACCCCCGAGGTACCTGAAGCCCTTGTCGGACAGCTTGCCGAGGGAGGCAGGCTGGTCGCTCCCGTTGGCAACCGGAGCGTCCAGACGCTCGTCCGCCTTACCCGGCAGGAAGGAACCGTCATCAGGGAAGAGTTCGGCGGGGTCGTCTTTGTCCCCCTGATCGGAGAACAGGGATTTCCTGGGTAACACCATGGCCCTGTTTGACATAACGAGACCCCTGGGACCTGGCAGCATTGTTTTCCCCGGAGACCCCGCCCCGGAGATCACCACTTCCGTGTCAGGAGGTTACACCATGACACGGCTCCTGATCACATCCCATACCGGGACGCATCTCGATGCGCCGCTCCACGCCCTGGCAAAAGGACCCTCTCTTGACGAGGTCCCTCTTGACCGGCTTATCGTACCGGCACGGGTAATCAATGTCACCGTCCCGCTCATAACCTGCGATATAATCCGGGGCTCGGGATGGACCGGAGGTGAGGGCCTTCTCATCAGGACCCCTTTCTCGCATGCCACCTCATTTTCCCCGGATTATCCGGTCCTGTCCCCGGATGCCGTACGGGTGCTCTGCGAAACAGGAGTTCCGGTACTGGGGACAGACTGCCCCTCCCCAGAACCGCCCGACAGCGAGGGGAGTGTTCACCGGGCACTTCTCGGTGCAGGGATTCCGATCCTCGAGATGCTTGACCTTGGGCCAGTCCTCCCCGGGCTTTATCTCCTGATTGCCCTGCCTATCAGGCTTGCAGGCGCAGATGGCGCTCCTGTAAGGGCTGTTCTTTCAGACCACCTTCAATTTGCGAAGTAATGACCATGACCCTGATAACAGACTATATCGAAGACCTGCACAGACTGCTGGAACATACCGGTTGCGAGGACGGGATTGTCACCCTTGCAACGATACCCGATCTCATCCCCTGCCAGTTCGAGCGGGGTGCCTGCGTCCGCGCGTCATTCGGTGGTAAAACTGCGGATTTCATGACGAATAACCCGGTCCGGGCCACGACCAGGATCTCGTTCATGTTCGGGAGGACACTTGAAAAAGTGGAACAACGGGTGGCTGCACTTGCCATTATCAATGTTGTCGCCGGTTTCCTCTGTATTTCAAGGACCCTGCACGCATGCACCAAAGAACATCATGCAGAGTGCCTGGCCGGGCTCGCCGGCAGACTATCCGGCCAGCGGGTCTTCATCATGGGTCCGACCCCCCCCGTTCTGAAAGATGAGGCCTTTCTAAGGACAGCATCCGTGGCAGAAGCCGATCTCGTGCTCGTAATTGGGGACGGACTCGCGGAAAAGGGAGGTATCCCCACGGAAAAAAACGTCCTGTTCCTGGGACCAGCGACAGCAGGAGTCTGTAATATCAGGAAACATCCCCATTGGTGTCCTTTCGGGACGGGTTAAGCATATCTGCCGGATTAGTACAATATACCACCATGCTGTTCGGCTCGTCCGGTATCCGAAGGAAGTATGGGGAGGGGTTTGCGGAACTCGCCATGGCAGCCGGGTACGCCGTCGGATGCCAGGCAAAAAGCCTTGTTATCGGGATGGACAGCCGTACGACCGGACCGCTCCTTGCACGGGCTTTTTCCGCAGGTGCCCTGGCCCAGGGATGCGGTGTTACCTGGCAGGGCATTGAACCGACACCGACGGTCGCCTTCAATGCACGGTCACATGACGCCGGGTGCATGGTGACGGCCTCGCACAATCCCGAGGAGTACAATGGATTGAAACTTTTCAACCCTGACGGGTCGTCTTTCACCCTTGAACAACAACAGGTGACCGAAGAGAGAATCACCTCGGATAAACGTGACCTCGCCGGTTGGGACCACCAGGGCAGCATTATCGACGAACCAGGAATCGCCCGCCATGCAGCGGCAATAAATGCCCTCTGCAAAGTCCGGGAAGGGATGCAGGTGATACTGGACTGTGCGAACGGAGCCGGCTCCTTGATTACCCCCGCTCTACTTGCTTCCGCCGGTGCCCGGGTAACTGCAGTCCATGCATCTGCGTCAGGCCGGTTCTCCCGTCCGTCTGAACCACTTCCGGAATATGTCCCGTACATCAGGCGGCTCATGGACACCAAGAGCGCGGATTGTGCCATACTCCATGACGGCGATGCCGACAGGATGATGGCTTTTGACAACCGTGGGCGTTTCATCGACGGCGACCGTATGATGGTACTGTTCGCACGATACCTTGGGGCGAGAAAGGTGGTAACCACGTATGACGCCTCGATGCTTATCGAAGAATACACAGAAACCGAGCGGACACCCGTTGGCGATGCCTATGTCTCCGAGAAGCTTCGTTCATGGGGTGATTTCGGCGGTGAACCATCAGGAGCATGGATCTTCCCGAGGTTATCCCTCTGCCCTGACGGCCCCCACGCAGCCGCCTTGTTCTGTGAGATGGCGGGTGAATGGGATATCGCCCGAGAAATAGACGCAATGCCCACGTATTCCGTCATCCGGGAGTCCATTATCCACACGAGGGCGAAAGCCGTGATGGAGAAGCTCGGTGCCGTCAACCCGACGGATGGCATCAGGACAACGGGGGAACAGGGCTGGTGTCTTATCAGGGCAAGCGGGACTGAGCCGAAGATCAGGATCACGGTGGAAGGAAAGACCGCAATGGATGCGAAAGCGATGATGGAGGACGGGAAAACCAGGCTTTCCCGTGCTGTCCGCAGTATAACGGAGGAATAGGAATGGAATGTGTAGTTCTCGCCGCTGGTGAAGGCAAAAGGATGCGGCCCCTGACAGCCGCCAGGCCGAAGGTCATGCTCCCCATAGCGAACCGGCCGATGGTGGAGCACCTGGTCATTGCAGCCCGTGACGCAGGAATCACGCGGTTCGTGCTTGTCGTCGGCTATGGTGAGCGCGAGGTCAGGAAACACTTCGGGAACGGGTCCTCTCTTGGCGTTTCAATAACGTATGTGGTCCAGCGGCAACAACGTGGAACGGCGGACGCTCTGAAGGCCGCTTCAAAGGCGGTAACCGGTCCTTTCCTGCTGATGAACGGGGATATGCTGCTGGCTTCCGGGGATATCAGGGCCATTGCCGCCTGTGAGGGCCATACCATGGGCGTATATTCATCAGATCACCCTGAGGACTACGGTGTCGTCGAAGTCCGGGATGGCCTCGTGACATCGCTGGTGGAAAAGTCAGGGAGCCCTGAAAGCAACCTCATCAATGCAGGGGTGTACCGGTTTGAACCAGAAATTATCGACCTGGTGTCGAAGGTAGCGCTCTCTCCCCGGGGTGAGTACGAGATAACCGACGCCCTGGCAGTCCTGATAAAAAAAGGGCGGCTTTCAGCTTATTCCCTGGAGTACTGGCTTGATGCAGGATATCCCTGGGACCTCCTCGATGCCAACGCCGCCGTACTCGGGACGTTTTCAGGTGAAATCCTCGGTACTGTTGAGGAAGGGGTTTTCCTCCAGGGAAATGTTGCGGTCGGCAAGGGAACGGTTCTCAAGTCAGGTACGTATATCGAAGGCCCGTGTGTCATCGGGGAGGGATGCAGGGTTGGTCCTCACGCATACATCCGCGGAGCAACCTCCATCGGTGATGGCTGCCATATCGGTCACAGCATAGAGATCAAGAACTCCGTCATCCTTCCCGGCACCAACATTCCCCACTTTAACTATGTCGGCGACAGCGTGATCGGGAGCGGATGCAACCTCGGGGCCGGGACGAAGATCGCGAACCTCCGTCACGACCGGGCCAACATCATTGCAGGCGGCAGGGACACGAGACGCGAGAAGTTCGGGGCCATCCTCGGAGACAACGTGAAGACCGGGATCAACTGCTCGATAAATGCCGGTACGGTGATCGGGAGCGGCGTCCTCATCGCCCCGCATGCCAGTGTCGAAGGTACCATCAGTGCCGGGACGAAGGTGAGGTGACAATGCAGGCCATTATTCTTGCCGCAGGTGAGGGGACACGCCAACGCCCCCTTACCTGGTCAAGGCCCAAGGCGATGATCCCGGTTGCCAACTGCCCGATCCTTGGTCATGTCATCGGGGCGGTCGTGAAGAGCGGTATACGGGATATCGTCGTAGTCGTCGGTTACCGGAAGGAGCAGGTGATTCGGTATCTTTCTGAGCTCCCGTTCGAGGTCCGGGTAGCGGTCCAGGAGCGGCAGCTCGGAACCGCCCATGCCATCCGGGCCGGAGGACGATATATCCACGATGACTTTGTTGTACTTCCCGGGGACAACTATATCGACGCCGATGCAATCCGCAGGGTCTCCGGGACTCCGTATGCCATGCTTGTCAGGAACCACCTGACCCCGTCGAATTTCGGGGTTGTCACCCTGAAACGGGGATATGTGACTTCAATCGTAGAAAAACCCGCCAGGGCACCTTCCATGACCGTCAGCACGGGGATTATGGCCCTGCCTCAGGACGCACTCGCGGGCCTCCGCCAGAACGACCTGACTACAGAGATCGATGGATGGATTGAATCCGGCATCAAGATCAAAGGTGTAATCGCCGAGTGCTGGCAGGACGCCATCTATCCATGGGACCTGTTGAGGATGAACGAAGCACTGCTCGGGTTGACCGTCCCTCAGAAGGCCGGGCAGATTGACCGGACGGCAGTCATCAGGGGAGCCGTTTCGATTGGTGCAGATACCGTGATCGGCCCGTATACCGTGGTTACAGGACCGGTGGTGATCGGAGACGGGTGTGTCATCGGCCCCCACGCCTGTGTCGGGCCGGGAGTGAGCATTGGTTCCCGGACGGTTATTGAACCGTTCTGCAGGTTAGCCAGCAGCATCGTGATGGAAGATGTCGAAATCGGGTCCCACTCCGTGATCGAGTCATCAGTCATCGGCAGCGGGGTCGTTCTTGGGGACCATACCACCGCCACCATGAAGGAGGGTGTTGTTGACATTGAAGGTGAGCTTATCAGGACGTCATTCGGGCTGATAGCCGGAGACCAGGCTGAGAGCGGGCCGGCAATGGGGTACCAGAACACGGTAGTAGGGACAAACGCCATCCTTGACGGCCACCGGCTGGTCAGGTCCTCGGTCATACCTGACGAAAGCCGGGTGATATAGGGTGTGCGGCATAGTAGGGTACTGCGGGGAGCGTGAAGCTGCCGGGGTCGTCGTTGAAGGCCTGAAAAAGCTCGAGTACCGGGGCTATGACTCGTTTGGCATTGCCTCGCTTGGAGAGGGACTTCATGTCCTGAAAAGACGTGGCCGGATATCAGACCTCGAAGGCGAGGCAACGGCCCTTTCGGGGACCACAGGTATTGGTCATACCCGGTGGGCGACTCATGGTGTTCCCAATGATGTCAATGCCCATCCGCATGTCGACTGCCCGGAACGTATTGCTGTTGTCCATAACGGGATCATAGAGAATTATATCGAACTCAAACGTGAACTGGTCCATAGGGGGCACAATTTTCGGTCAGAAACCGATACAGAGGTTATCGTCCACCTGATCGAGGAGGAGTACCATGGCTCGCTCGTTGAAGCCGTGGAGCGGACCCTCGGGAGGCTCGAAGGCTCCTACGCCATACTGGCGGTTGTCGACGGGGATGAATCCATTGTGGCTGCCAGGAACCAGAGTCCCCTGGTCATAGGGCTGGGTGATGGCGAGAACCTTGCCGCGTCCGATACAACCCCTCTCCTCGAGTACACCGAAAGGGTGATCTACCTCGAGGACGGGGATGTTGCCGTCCTCACCCGGGACAACGTGGTGATCAGGGCTTCGGGGAGGGAGGTTGATCGTGCTGTCCAGACAATCGACTGGTCCGTTGAGGACGTCAGAAAAGGTGGCTTCAAGCATTACATGGCCAAGGAGATCTACGAACAGCCGACGGTTTTTTCCCAGTCAGTCCGGGCTGTCAGCCAGGAAACCCTGCCTGATGCCGTGGCCGAAGCGGGATCGGTTACCGTCGTCGCCTGCGGGACGTCCTATCATGCAGGGATGATCTTCAGGTACCTCATGGAGGAGAACTGCGCCATCCCGGTCAGGGTAGAGCTTGCATCCGAGTTCAAATATTACACGCCACCACCGACCGACCTCATCATCGGGATAACGCAGTCCGGTGAAACGGCAGATACCCTGGCGGCTTTCAGAAAGGGCCGGTGCGCAAACATCCCCACGGTGGCGATAACCAATGTTCTCGGCTCTACGGTCACCCGTTCCGCCGATTATACCCTTTTCATGCGTGCCGGCCCGGAGATCAGCGTGGCGGCGACGAAATCGTTCACGGCTGAGCTTGGTGTCCTCATGCAGGTGGTCAACCAACTCTGCAACGGTCGCCATGACCTTGCCCTGAAACACGGGAGCCAGGCGATCGAGGAGGTCCTCCTTATGGACTTCTCAGAAGCAGTCCGGACCTGCCGCGGGGCTTCCCACATATTCTATGTCGGCAGGGGACCCTACTACCCGGTCGCACTTGAAGGTGCCCTCAAGATGAAGGAGATAAGCTACATTCACGCCGAAGGCTATGCGGCAGGGGAAATCAAGCACGGTCCCTTTGCCCTCCTGTCAGAAGAGACTCCCGTGGTTGCGGTATGCCCTCCGGGGACAAGCTACCCCGTCATGATCTCAAACCTGAAGGAGATGAAGGCGCGCGGGACCCCTCTGATCGTGATCGGGGTCGGCAAAGACCAGGACCTTTCAGATATCGCCGATGTCTATCTCCCTCTCCCGGAAACCGACCCGTTCATCGTGCCGGTCACAGCAAGCATCGCCCTCCAGCAGATCGCATACTTCACTGCAGATGCTTTGGGGAAGGACATAGACAAGCCACGGAACCTGGCCAAGAGCGTGACGGTGGAATAATCGCTTCAATGGGCTTTTCCGTGAACATTTTCCTCGAGGAAAGCCTCATAATCCCGCGATATCCGGTCCCAGTCATACTTTTTTGCGATATCCATGAGGGTGTCAGGGTCAGGCGGATGCATGGTCAGGTCGCGGATGCCGTCCGCAAGGCTTGAACCGTCTTCATAATAGGATACGGCGTTTCCGAGTTCCTCCTCGACCGCCGGCATCCTGCTGGAGAGGACCGGGACTCCGCATGCAAGGTAGTTGAAGATCTTCCCCCCGACGGTGAAGAGGTTCTTTCTCATGGGTTTCAAAGGGTTGAGCCCCACGTCCATGGCAGAGATATACCATGAAAGATCCTCGTAAGGGACCTGTCCCGTGAAGACCACCCTGTCTATTACACCACGCTCCATGGCACGCTTCCTGATGAGGTCACCGTAATCGGTGAAAAGTCCCGGGCCGACAATGAGAAGGGTTGCATCAAGGGAAGGCATAATGTCGATGACCGTTTCCAGGTCTACCCAGTGTTCGAGGGAACCTACGTAGCCGATTATCGTCCCTGACAGGCCAAGCCTTCCCTTCGCCTGGGCTGGCGGGTGGCGGATAAATGCCGTGTTTGAAACCCCGTTTGGTATTATTCTTAAATTTTTTGCCCCGATATTGGAAAGATGTTTATGAAATGCCGGGGTGACGGTAATGACACCTCTTGACCTCCTTATGGTCAATCTGACGATAAATCGTACGGTTTTTTGTATTATGATCCCGATGAATGAGCCGGGATAGTACACCGATGCTGACTCCTCGAGGTGGTCGAGGTAGTCGAAGACGACAGGAACCCCGGAAAAGGTGGCAAGAGCCGCCGGAAGGATATTACTGGCGATCACCAGGTCAATGCCCTCGTTTTTCACCGTTTTGCGGATAGTCCTGAAATGCCGGGGGGCTGAGAGGAGATAGTACAGCGACGGGTCCTCCACAGGCACCCCGGGTGTGCTAATCAGGTGGCACCTGGTAGGCCGTTCAGGGAGACCCATGAATCTGGCAAGGTCAAAATGGAGTACGAACACTCTGTGTCTCTCTGCAATGCGGTCGAATATGAAGTTGAGCCGGTTTGGAACGGGATGGCGGGTCCAGTCTGTTGTCGGGACCACAAGGAATTTCAGTGGTCGTCCCCGCTCTTCACTACCCGGATCATCCTGTCCTGAATCATTTTTCATGCCCTGGTATCCCTTACCTGCATGGTCCTCCACGGTTTATTTCATATGTGATACAGCGCTTCTCCAAACTTCCGGTGTTGCCCTAAAGGGACAGGGAGGGGTATTCCCGGTCCTCATGACACCGGGAAAAACACTCCCCCTGTGCATGCCCCGCCGGAGAGTGGATCCCGTTCATTTCGAGGAGTATTGCCTGATGCTTTGTGTTATCGCCGCTATCCAAGGTTTTTTATCAGGAGTGGTGCCGGGGCTTGGCGGCAGTTGCACGTACTTTCTCCGGTCGGAATGGGACGGGAGCAGGGGGGCCGATGGCAGTTTGATTTCTCTTTGCTGGCCTCCCATTACTGACCTGGCCCGACCATCCACCCATGTGACGGGTTTTATACTCTCCGATCCCGATATAATAACAGTATCTGAATACAGGTTGATGGTATGACAGGGCTGTTTTCAAAAAAGAATATCCTGGTGATCACGGCCATCGTGCTCGGGCTCGTATCGCTGGTCGCCTTCATTCTGAGAATCCAACCGGTCTTTGTCCTGGGTAACAGCGACGTGCTCTCCTTTGCCGGGAGCGATGACCCGATGTATAACCTCCGGCAGATCGAGCTGATGCTGTCCCAGTTTCCTGGTTATGCCTGGTTCGACCCGATGACCCTCTACCCTGAAGGACAGAGTATCCATTGGGGTCCGCTTTTCACGATCATCAGTACCGTGGCGGTCATGGTCGCCGGGGCTCATACCCGGCCTGAGATCATCTACGCTGCCCTCCTGGTACCGCCGGTCATGGGGGCCATCATGGTCCCGGTCGTTTTCTGGCTTACAAAGAGAATTTCCGATGGTGTATCCGGGCTTTTTGCAGCAGCATTCATCGCGGTTGTTTCAGGGCAGTATTTCTATCGTTCATACTTCGGCTACCTCGACCATCATATCGCCGAGGTCCTCTTTTCAACACTTTTTATCCTTGCCTATGTCATAAGCCTTCAATACATCAGGAAAAACCCAGTCTCCCTCAACCGTCGGGAAAGCCTTGTCAAGCCCGCTATATATGGCGCCATCGCCGGGATCACCTTCCTTCTCGGGCTGT
>CAZGXZ010000097.1:7767-9504 GCA_964530035.1 uncultured Methanoregulaceae archaeon | reverse complement strand
TTCGCGTTGATATAGTCCATGGTCCTCGCGGTGACGTCATCGGGTGCAGCACTGGCAGCTGCAGCCCGGTGCGACAGCGCTCCTGCAATCCCGCTGTACCCACCGAGGACGCCGATGAGGACCGACGCCACGAGCAATACCGATATGATGAAACAAAGGTTTTTCCACTGGTCTCCGGATATAACCATCCCTGCCTTCTCCTTCTCTTCAACGTTTCAGATAGCATGGAACGTGCCTTCTACATATAGGGTTCAGGTGCCATGGAGCAGGGGCCGGGTGGACCAGTCATGAATAAGGTGCATCATGGCATTCGAATGATCATGGACAGAAGAATAGCGACCATCATCGCTGCCTGCCTCGTGGCCGTCACCCTTACCTGGTCGGCAGCCTGCGCCGCCGATGCCCAGGGGAGCATCGTGGTCACCTCGAAACCAGACACCGCAGCCGTCTTCCTTGACGGCGAAGATGCGGGGCTCACACCGCTCACCATATCGGGAGTTCTTTCCGGAAAGCACACGGTCATCGTGAAAAAAGAAGGGTACAGGACGTTCACGAGGTCCGTCACGGTAAAGGCGAACCGCACGACTCTGTTAAACACCGTCCTCGCGAAAGCGCTCCCGACGAAGACACCGACGAAAACCCCGACAAAGAAACCCACCGCAACCATGACACCTGTCGTGACCGTAACGCAGACGGTCGTGCCGACGACGACCCCGGTGGTATCGGGAATGACACTGAGTTCAACAGCATTCTCCAACGGTGAGACCATCCCCGCCGAGTACGGCTGCGCAGGGGCAGGGTCTGTCATCCCTGTCTCGTGGCAGGGCGTGCCTCCAGGGACGAAAACGCTCGCCCTTTTCCTCGAGGACCCGGATGCACAGGGAGGTACCTTCGTCCACTGGCTCCTCTACAACATCCCGCTGTCCGTCAATGGAGTGAATGGTCCCGTCGTTCCTGGTGCCAACAGCGGGAAAAATTCACGCGGCGGCTTCGGGTACTACCCGGTCTGCCCGTCTTCCGGGACACATCACTACATCTACCGCCTCTACGCCCTTGACACGGTCCTCGAGCCTGAGAGCTGGGATATCTCCGTGATCAGGCACGCGATGAAGGGGCATGTCCTCGCGACGGCCTCCCTCCAGGGTACCTACCCAGAATAACTCCCTTTTTTCGTCTCCTCAATTGAAGCCCATGGAAAGGCGCCAGGCCTGATGTCTGACAGGATAACAGGGATTATGATCTCCATGCCTCTTCCGTCATGGCCGGGCGAGTCTCCGGGAGGAGGATACCTGCCCTTTTTCGGACATGCCACCACCCCCTATGGTCCAGGTAAGGGATGAAACGGCAGTGGTGCACCTGATCCCCCCGCTTCAGGTCAGGGAGATAAGGGTAATGAGGTGCTGCATCCTTTTTGCATCATGGACAAGGGAACTGTAGTCCTCCTCGCCGCAGCCGTGCTCGTCATTACCCTGGCGTGCACGGTCGTCTTTGCCGCGGAGGCGCCGGGAACTCTCCTGGTAACATCAAAGCCGGACAACGCCAGTGTCTACCTGGACGCGAAGGACAAGGGGTACACACCCCTCACCATCCCCGGCGTGCTTCCCGGAAAACATACGGTCGCCATCAAAAAGGATGGATACAAGCCGTTTCAAAAGTCCGTGACCGTGAAGGCCAACAAGACTACCACGGTCAGCGCGGTCCTCCAGAAAGCCACCCCGACCAGGACGCCGACCAGGA
>CAZGXZ010000097.1:0-7667 GCA_964530035.1 uncultured Methanoregulaceae archaeon | reverse complement strand
CCGACCAGGACGCCGACCAGGAAGCAGACGGTCACTCCAACGAAAACCTCTGTAAAGACCCCTGCCGTCACGAAAACCCTGACCCCCACACCGTTGAAAACGCCCGTTGCGACCCCGACGACTGCGGCCGCTGCGAAGCTGACCCTGAGTTCATCCGCTTTCCCGGCCGGGGGCTCCATCCCTGACCAGTATGGCTGCAGGGGATTCGGATCAGTCATCCCCGTTTCCTGGCAGGGGGTACCGGCCGGGACAAAATCCTTCGTCCTCATCCTTGACGACCCCGATGCCCCGGGCGGAACGTTTACCCACTGGTCGCTGTACAACATACCACCGTCCGTGACCGGTATCACGAGCAGTCTTGTATCCGGGGCCAGTTCGGGCAGCAACTCGGGCGGCGGGTCAGGGTACTACCCCCCCTGTCCTCCCTCCGGAGTCCACCGCTACATCTACCACCTCTATGCCCTTGACTCGACCATCACGCCATCCGGTCCGGATGCCAGCTCGATCAGGAACGCAATGAACGGGCACACCCTCGCGACCGCCACCATCCAGGGGACATATCCGGCTTAAAACATTTTTCAGAGTCGCGGGACAGGGTTCAATACCGCGGCTATCGTGGCTGGCAGCTTCAGGTACCTGCAGCCCTCGTCCTGAACATGCCGGGCGGGACCACCATCTCGAACCGTGCCCCGGTGCCTTCCGATCCCGTCTCACGGATGGTGATGCCGGTGATCGAGAGGACCTCCCGTGCCAGGAACAGCCCGAGCCCGGTGTGCCTGCCAAAGCCCTTCTGGAAGAGGTGCTTCCGGTCATTGTCGGATATCCCGGTGCCATTGTCCTCCCAGGTGACCACGAGGCCCTCCCCGGCCGGTACTGCGGAGACCCTGACCTCCGTGACCGTTTCCCCGTGCCGGAGCGAGTTTTCAAGCAGGTTGTACAGGACCTTCTCGAACATCGGGTCGGCGCAGACCTCGGTACTGCCAAGGTCGCAGGTGACCGAGACATGGGAAGGCACAGGGAGACAGCGGATGATCCGTTCCGGGTCCTGCCACTCGGGCTCCCTGATCCCGACCTCCTGGTAGACCTTCGTGAACTCGATCTGTTCCGTGATGTCGTCCGTTGCCGCCGCGATTGCCGCTACGATCCCAGGTATTTCCCCGGGCGATACCGCCTCCCGCAGGAGGTCGAGCTGCCCGTGGACCACGAGGACCTTGTTCAGGATGTCGTGGCGGGTAATGCTGTTCAGGAGGGTCAGCTTCCGGTTGCCCTGCCGGAGTGCCTCCTCGGCGGCGACAACGTCGGTTATATCCCTGCCCACCGACTGGTACTCGATGACCGGAGGCCTGCCGGCCCCGGCCCCGTTACGGTCCGCCGGCAGGGTGGAGCCCTCGGGGTCGCCGGACCCCCCGGGACTGGTATCGGGGCCTTTTCCGAATATTGCCCGGTCAGACCAGCGGTGCCACCTGACGCTCCCGTCAGGGAGGATAACGCGGTGGACGAGCGTTGCTACCGGCTCTTCAGGAGTCAGCCGGTCCAGGCTTCGCCGTACGAATTCCTGGTCCTCCGGGGGGATTTCCGGGCGGAACACGCGCCCGAGCAGCTCATCCCGGGACTTCCCGAAGTAACGACAGTATGCCTCGTTCACGAAGACATGCCGCCCGTCTGGGAGGAACCGGCAGATGAACTCGGTCTGGTCCTCGACGACGTTCCGGTACCGCTGTTCGCTTAAGAAGAGTTCCCGGTTCTGGACTAGGAGCATGTCCTCGCTGGCCTTCGCCTCCTCGAACGCGACCTCCATCTGCTCGCAGGCCTCGCGGAGGGCCTTTTCCGTCCGGAACTTCTCCGTGACGTCCTGCAGGGTCTCCACGGCGCCGATGACCTCGCCTTCCCCGTCGAGGAGGGGGGCGGCGGTGAAGAAGAGCCACACTCCGTCCTTCATATGGGGGAAAAACGCCGTCGCCTCGTAGGCCCCCTCAACCAGGGATGACCGCAGGCAGCCCCTGTCGTACAATCCCGACATTCCCCCGGGATTTCCATCGATGATGAAATCGGCCAGGCAGGGCCTTTCAGAGGTGTAGAATGCCCGCCACGCCTCGTTCTTCCCTATGACCTCCTGTGCCGTGACCGAGCTGTACTCCTCGAGCGCCCGGTTCCATGAGATGACCCGGTGTTCGCGGTCAAGGACGAAGGTAGGGATCGGAGAACCGTGAACGATCGCCTGCAGGCGGTCCCTACTCTCTTTCAGGGCTTCACGTGACTTTTTCTGCGCCGTGATGTCACGGACGATGCCCTCGTCGCCGAGCACGTTCCCCTGCTCGTCATGATAGAGGTGGCTGCTCGTCGAGACATACCGGGTCTCTCCCTCCGCGTCCAGAAGAGCGACCTCGTAGTTCGTGACCGAGCCCTTTTCCGTGATCTCGGCCCTGAAGCGTTCATGGGCCTCCCGGTCCTTCCAGAAGGTCGCGGCCATGTCCTTCCCGATGAGTTCGTCCACCGAGCCGCAGCCGAAGAGCCGTGCAGCACTCGGGCTCGCCATGACAAGCCGGCCCTCCCGGTTGCTCCGGTAAAAGACGTCCTGGATGCTCTCGATGACGCTCCGGTAGTCCCTCTCGCTCTCCCGGAGGGCCTTCTCGTTCTGCGAGAGCTCATCGTAGTTCTGGCGGAGCTCCTCCTCGATCGCGGCTATCTGCTCGTAAGCCGCTGAAAGTTCCTCGTTCTTCCTGCGGAGGTCCTCCTCGACCTGCTTGATGTCCGTGATGTCACGGCCCACCGACTGGTACTCGACGAGGTCCCCCTCGTAGTTGAAGATAGCCCGGTCGGTCCACCGCTGCCACCTGACCGCCCCGTCAGGCATGATGATGCGGTGGTCGATGGTCGAGACAGGGTTCTCCCGGCAAAGGGAATCGAAATGAGTCACGAGGCGGTGCCGGTCGGCAGGGAATACATCCGGCCTGAACTTCTTTCCAAGCACATCGGGCGCCTTTTTATTGAAATAGTGGTAATAGGCGTCGTTCGCAAACAGGTGCCTCCCGTCGGGGCTGAACCGGCAGATGAACTCGGTCTGGGCCTTGACGACCTGCTCGTACTGCCGGGTCTGTTCAAGGAGCGCGTGCTCGGTCCGCCGCTGCTTGACGACCTGCCGGAGGAGGTGGTGGAGCTCGGCGAACTGGGCTTTCGTGTCCCCGCCCTTCTGCAGGTAGTAGTCGGCACCGTTGTTCAGCGCCTGGATGGCGACCTCCTCGCGGCCCCTGCCGGTGAAGAGGATGAAGGGTATGTCACCGAACGACGACCTGACGACCTTCAGAAATCCAATGCCGTCCATCCCTGGCATCTGGTAGTCGGAGATGACCGCGTCGTAGGAGTTCTTCCGAAGGACCTCGAGGGCATGGCATGCCGACGTCTCGGTGTGCACCTGCATCGTCCTCGCCCTTTCGAGGAAGAGCTTCCCTATCTCGAGGAGCGCCGGCTCGTCGTCGACGTACAGGACCGAGATCAGGGGGACCCTCCCTCGCCGGAGGTCATGGACTGCATGGAAACGACCGTTTCCGGTAAAAAGCATCCTGATATCAGCACATCCATCCGGCACCCGTCCTGTTCCTTTCACGGACCTGCGGGGTGGGCCCCATCCGCCCTCCAGGGGATGCTGATAAACAGAACGAAACGCAGATCCGTCCCTGTCCCGGCATCATCCCACATAAGAAGGAGGTTAACCCTGCACACCCGTGACCCAGAATATCCTGATCATTTTCACGGGAAAGGTTCATAAAAGTATCTTTGTTTCATACAGGACGTGGCGCTCCTGCCGTTTTTTCCTCCAAGGCCTTTGCAGATACCGTTCTTTTATCTTTGTGCCCTGCGTCAGAGCGGTTCCCGGATACGTACTATACCCGTCCTGGGAAGGAAGCGATGCGACAGGGAGCAGGGGTTCCTCTGTGTCCATACGATATGATGCAGGTCAGACGCCGCCTGACAACCTATTTATCCTCACATTTCCTGCCTTGATCCATGGGCCTGCTCTTCATCCAGATTTTTTCACCTGGTCCGGCGGGGACGGGAGTCCCCATGGCAGCACCGGGCAGGCCGCATTACAGGGGGAGACCGCAACGATGACACGAGAAGGCGAGACAGCCAATCAGGCCGGCCAGAAGAGCGCAGCGGCCGGAGAACTGTCCCTGCTCATTTCCCGCACGTTCGAGGGAGATGCCACCGCACGGGACGAACTGACACGGATGGTCAATGGGACCCAGGAGTTCCTTGCCGAGGCATCCTCCGTACTCAAACGGATGGCCGTGAATGACCACACCGTTTCGATCAAGGGGTCGTATACCGGGGTCGCAAAAGAGGTCGCGGAGAGCATCGGGCTCGTCCGTGACCGCGTCGTGCACATTGCCGGTTCAATCGAAAAAATCAGCAGGGGTGATCTGAGCGAACTGGAGGATTACAGGAAGGTCGGCAGGAGGAGCGAGCAGGACAGGGTGGTCCCGGGCTTCATCAGGTCGCTCGAAAGCCTCCAGGCCCTGACCGCCGATGCATCACTGCTGACCAGGGCTGCTGTAGAGGGGAGACTCGGGACCCGGGCCGACGCCACCCGGCACCAGGGCGCATACAGGGAGATCGTCGACGGGGTGAACAAGACCCTTGATTCGGTTATCGGACCGCTCAATGTCGCTGGTGATTACGTCGATAAAATCGGAAAAGGTGTCATCCCCGGAAAGATCACTGACGCGTACCATGGAGACTTCAACACTCTCAAAAACAATATCAACAACTGTATCGACGGCCTCCAGGGCCTTGTTGAATGTAACGACGTCCTCAAGATGATGGCGGTGAACGACCACACCCGCAGGGTCGAGGGATCGTACGTCGGGATCTATGCCTCCATGGCCCAGGCGACAAACGATGTCCGGGACAGGCTCCTCGTCGTTACGAAGCAGATCAACGCGATCGCGGTCGGGGACACAAGCGGCCTCGAGGCCCTGCGGAAGGTCGGCAGGAGGAGCAGCCAGGACCACCTCCTCCCCGGGATCATCACGACCCTCGAGACGATAGAGAACCTGATCGCCGACACCGGAATGCTCGTGAAGGCCGCCGGGGAAGGGAAGCTGGCGACCCGGGCGGACGCATCGAAGCACCAGGGCGAGTACCGGAAGATCGTAGAGGGCATCAACCAGACCCTCGACTCGGTCATGGAACCGGTCACTGAGGCCCTCCGGGTCTCCAAGGAGTTCGCCGGCACCAACTTTACTGCACGGTTCGACCCATCCCTCAAGGTCGCCGGCGACTGGATCGCTTTCAAGGAGGCACTGAACAACATCGGGATCGGTGTTTCGAAGGCGTTCAGCCTCATCAACCAGCAGGTAATCGACCTCGCGTCCTCAGCCGAGGAGGCAAACGCCTCGATCGAGGAGGTGGCGTCGGGCTCTGCGCAGGTCGCAAAGAACGCCGCCGGTGTCAGTTCGAACGCGGAGCGGGGCGGAGAAAACGCACGCCAGGTCGTGAAGGCGATGGAAGACCTCTCCATGACGGTCCAGTCCGTGGCCACGAAGACCGAGTCTGTTTCGAAACTTGCCATGGAGGCAAACACCCTCTCAAAGCAGGGGGCTGACCTTGCAAAGCGTGCGGACAACGGCATGACGGACATCACCAGGAATGCCTCCGAAGTTGCGACTCTTGTCGACGAGATCAAGGCCCAGATGGACCAGATCGGAAAGATCGTGGGCCTTATCACCGACCTCGCAAACCAGACGAACCTCCTTGCATTAAACGCCGCCATCGAGGCGGCACGGGCAGGGGACGCAGGCAGGGGCTTTGCTGTCGTGGCGACTGAGGTCAAGTCCCTTGCCCAGGAGTCACGTACCTCCGCTGAGCATATCGCAGAGATGATCGGTGCCCTAGACCAGAAGACCAGGACCGCTTCGGAAGCGATGGTCGAAGCAGGCCGGACGGTCAAGGAAGGCAGCGCCGCACTCTCGGATACACTCGATGCATTCAATAAAATCGTGCATGCGATCGACGACATCACAAGGAACGTCGAGGAGGTCGCGAGCTCGTCCGAGGAGCAGGCGGCAACCGTCGAAGAGATTACCGCGAGCGTCACGGAGCTGACCGGAGCGATCCAGGCTACCGCACGGGAGGCGGTGGACGCGGCGGCCGCAAGCGAGGAGTCCTCGGCGGCGATCGACCAGATCGGGAAGATCATCGGCAACGTGAATGTCATCGTGGACAACGTCTCGCGTGAGATGTCCCGGTTCAAGGTGGGATGACCTGTGGAGGCTGAAATGGTACAGGCCACCGGGCAGGAGAGGGGGACTGCCGGCCCGGCGGGGACTGAGCCGGTGCAGGTTGTCGAGTTCCGCCTGGGACGGGAGCACTTCGCAATCGACCTCTTCGACGTCCGGGAGGTCGTTGAGTACACGCGGATCACGCGGCTCCCCAACGCCCCGTCCTACATCAGGGGCATCATCGACCTCCGGGGAGAGATCACGACGATCATCGATATCAAGGACCTGCTGAACATCAGGGGCAATGAAGGTGCCGAAGAGACGGATTCCCGCATCATCGTCCTCGACGAGGCGATTACCTCCCACAAGACCGGGATCATGGTCGATGACGTACTCTCCGTTTCGACCTTCACCCGGGACCAGGTAGACCAGGGAGCTGCCTCGGTCAGCATGGGGAGTAGTCACATCGTAGGTATTATCAGGAAGTCAAGCAGGGTAAAAGAAAGGGATGTGACGGAACTTGTCATATGGATTGATATCCGTCGTATCCTGAAGGAGATCAGAGAGGTTTACACTGTACAGGACGTACAGGGCAGCGGAGCGTGAAACAGATGCCTGAACCGGATACCTTGAAACGAAATGACCTTTTTATCATCGACAGCACGGCGAACCCCGCACCGATGGGGCTGTGCGCCTTTGGAATGACGACGATCCTGCTCAGCTTCCACAACGCGGGCATGATGGCGCTTGCGAGCCCCATCACCGCCATGGCGTTGTTCTATGGAGGGCTCGCACAGGTCATCGTCGGGATCATGGAATGGAAGAAGAACAACACGTTCGGGTGCCTGACCTTCGCGAGTTTCGGTTTCTTCTGGATATCCTTTGCGGGCCTGCTGATGCTGCCGGCCATGAACCTTGCAAAAGCGCCTGGCCCGATGGAGCTCGCATCGTTCCTGTTCATATGGGGCGTATTTGCCGCAGGCCTCTTTGTCTGCTCCCTCAGGATGCACCGGGCGCTGCAGGTGACTCTCCTGCTCCTGGTGGTCACGTTCATGCTCCTCGTGGTCGCCCAGTTTGTCACGACGGGCGGTGTCCTCGCGCTGGCCGGGGTTGTCGGGATCGTGACAGGCCTCCTTGCCCTGGTCATGGGGCTTGGCCAGGTCATCAACGATGTATACGGCAGCCGGATCATCCCGGTCTGAACCTTTTTTGAAAAAAAATGGGCTTGGTTGAAATCCTCCACATCTTCACTTTTATTCACCCCTTATGAGAGATCTCCATCAGTTGCAATTCCAATGATAGGATTTCCTATGAGAATGCTAAAAATGACCTCAAATATCGAGAATTTATATGGGGATTTTCATGGTTCTGGTGTGAACTCCCGTTCATTGCATTTTAATAGAGTCGATTTTTTGGCTTTTACTTTTAACAAGCAGAGGATCAAAG
>CAZGXZ010000096.1:2745-9534 GCA_964530035.1 uncultured Methanoregulaceae archaeon | reverse complement strand
CGGTTTATCATGAGCAGGATGCGGCCCGTGTCCTTGTTTCGAGGATGCTGTCGTTCAACAGGACCTGTGAACCCTGCATGAGCCAGGGGTCGACCCAGTCGAACCCGGTCACTTCGCCAACGACCAGGGTGACAATACTACGCCCGAGGACCACCGTGACCCCGGTCCAGGTAAAAAGTTGTGACAGCTGTGTCGATACGTGTTATAATACCTCACAGGGAGTCTTTTCTTCATTACTGAACTGTCTCGCATCGACCTGCCATGTCAGCGGTGATATTACTCCGGGTGACAGCCGTTACAGCGGTATGGACGGGGGTTGTTCCGCATGCATCTCCCCGGGAACGCCGACTTCGTCCATCCAGTACAGTGAATGCATCAAGAAAAATGCGTGTTTGTGCCCGGAACTGCCCAAGTTTGCCAGCTGCGATGACTGCCTGAAGAGCTGTTCAAACGGAAACCCGATAACCTGCGTCAAACAGTGCCAGGAGCAGTTCCCAAAGACATGCGATTGCACTACATGCCTGGGAGTCTGCAAGGGAAACCTTACCTGTGTGATGCAATGCACGAAAAATGACGGTAGTCCCTGTGAATCATCCGGAGGAGGCTGCCTTCCCTGCATATCAGGCTGTGATAGCAAGAAGGACTCCGCGGGCCGGCTCCTTGGAGGGGACTCACTCAAGGCGTGTTACGCGACATGCGGAGGTACAGGTCTCTGTGATAAAGCTTGGAATACCTGCAAGGATTCCTATCGGGTGAGCGTGAACGGAGTTCCCCAGCCAACCTGCTACTACCAGGCAATGGAGGATTCCACCTGTAATTGCGAGGTTCTTCCTGAATTCTGCTATAGCCCGTGCCCCGCTGGCACGCTCGTCGATGTCGACGGGAATACCCAGTGCGTGGCCGGGACCATGGACAGTACACGGTGCGGCAGTTTGTGCCCTGCCCCTCAGACCGGGACGCTTGATGCATGCAATTACTGCCGGTGTTCCCAGCGCCAGGTCTCAACCGGCTGCAGTGAAATGGTGTGTGACCCGGGGAAGACACCATCGCTTGTAAACGGAATATGCACATGCCAGAGCATGGGAAGTTCAGGCAATGTCCCGGCCAATCCCCAGTCATCCGGGTGCCTTGATTGCTACAGGAACTGTTCTGCTTCCTCGACAACCCAGAAAGGGTCAGTCACTGCAATCAGCAAGACCCGGGAAGCTTTGACCAGTACATGCCAGAAGAACTGTGATACCAAGTACAAGACCACCCTGGCCTCATGTGTCTGTGGGAGTACTCAATGTAATGCTGGTGAAATCGCCACCCCGAAAAGTGACTTTACCTGTGAGTGTGTGAAGACGCTTTCCACGGGTACCGGTACTATATCCTCCGGTTTCCCGGATTATTCAAGTCAATGGTCTGAGCACCACGAAGGGACTCCATCGGATA
The DNA here is from genome assembly GCA_964530035.1 of uncultured Methanoregulaceae archaeon. Classification (GTDB taxonomy): domain Archaea; phylum Halobacteriota; class Methanomicrobia; order Methanomicrobiales; family Methanospirillaceae; genus KLAP105. The sequence goes on along the minus strand of CAZGXZ010000096.1, from coordinate 8,100 downwards.
CATCAACCAGCCCGACATGTCGCCAGCAATGCGTCGCCTGGTACACTGATCCCTTCCGGTGTGCCCGATACGAGCAGGTATGCACCTGATTCCTTTTCATATCCTTTTTTGAAATCACAAGGAACAGGGAAATCCTTTTCCTGGATTTCTTCCCTCGCTGGTGCATTCCATCAACGCCGGGCAAAGTATTATGTAAATATAATATAACGTTGTGACAGGGGAGGATTCCCATGCTATCTTTTGAACGCTCTGGTGTACGGTGGGTGCTCGCAGCCGCCGTCCTGGCTGTCATCGTTGTCTCCTCGGTCTCAGCCGGCCTGTTAGGGGTGGGCGCCCTGCCATTTGTCGTCCCGGAAAAGGTCCCTACCAGCAGTAATAACGTCCTTTTGAACCCTTCTTCATGGAGTCTCCTGACCGTCCCATGTCCCTGGAACGAGACCTGGTGCGTGAACGGTGACCCGCCGTTGCACAAGTACCGGATCCTCGTCGACCTCGGCCATGCAGAACGGGTGAAGATCGACGGGATTGTTTCAACGAACCTCGACAAGTCCTCGAACTCCCGGGTCTTCGACTGGCAGGACTGGGCGAAGGACATGAGGGCCCAGGGGTATGAGGTCAACGTGCTCACGAAGAAGCCGGTGACAGCTTCCGACCTCATCAACGCCGACCTCTATATCGTCGCGCAGCCTGACAAGGGGAAAAACGGTCCGGTCTATTTCACGGCCGAGGAAAAGGAAGCGATAGCCTGCTTCGTACTGAGAGGCAACACGCTGCTCGTCATGGCCCAGCAGTTCATGGGCGGAAAGGACCAGACGACCTACAACGGGGATATGAAGACGACGTATGCCTCGGCAGACGTGGTAAATGACCTGCTCGAAGGCATCCATGTCGAGGGAAGGTTCACCGAGGGCAAGATTTCAGGCGATGTCCTTGACCTGATGGATTCGAAGAATGCAGGCACCCAGGTCTTTTCCGGAAAGCTGCCTGACATCTGGCTCCCGGCAGGGAACCTGAAGCCTGAGATGAAATCGAGCACCTTCGCATACTTCCACGGCCTGTCAGTCGAACCCGGGACAACGAGCTGGCTCGTCCGGGCAGACAGCACCACCTTCACCTCGCCGAAGAACACGAAGTTCTCCCCGGTGGTCCAGCCGGAAGGGAGCCTCCCGGTCGCGATAGGAGTCAACGGCCTTGGCTGTGGAAAAGTGTACCTGTACGGCGACCCGTCGGCATGGCAGAAGGAGTCCTATATCGGCAAGGTATACTCCAATACGAAATACCACGAGCAGGAAGCCGCCCGTGTCCTTGTCTCGAGGATGCTCTCGTTCAACCGGACCTGCGAGCCCTGCGAGGAACAGGCCAGGGCACAAGCCACGCAGCCTGTACCCACAGTGACTACGCGGGTTACCCCTTACCGGCCTTTTGACACTCCCATTCCCACTCCGACCGTGACCCGTACACGGACACGGACCCCTACACCAACACCAACCGTGACCCCCACGGTGACTCCGTTCGGGAACTGTGATACCTGTATCCAGGGTTGCAACGACAACTACCAGGGCACCGATCCACTTAGCATGTCGAACCGCATGAACTGCCTGAACTACTGCTATTCAGGTGGAGGGGCTATACTCGGAATGGTGGGTAGTGCAAAGTGCCAGTACTGCTGGGACCTGGCATCGGCATCAGGTGCAACCGGCTCAGCCGCCATTGACGCCTATTCCCAGTGCCTGATCGACTATGACTGCACCTGTCCGCCTGTGGACTGCAACACCTGCCTTGGTGCCTGCACTACCGATGCCTGCAGGGCGCAGTGCCGAAATCCTGATGGGAGTGCCTGCAGTTCAACGACAACCGGTGACTGCAATACCTGCATCGATGACTGCAACACACAGGGCCTCACTGGTGACGCCCTGAAGACCTGTTTCTCAGGGTGCGGAGAGGGGTTGTGTGACACGGCCTGGACGAACTGCAACACCCCTGCCTTTGCGAACGTCGTGACCACGGGTAATTTCCGCTGGGTGGCGGATGACGGCACGTCCGCGGAAATGGCCTCTGTCAAAAAGGACACCGAGAGGTTTGTGGGTGGTGATACCGTCGTCACCGTATCACCGGGCACCTGCTACGCTATGGCCATGCAGACATCAGGATGCGAATGCAGCGACCTTACCTTCTGTGCCAGCAGGTGTCCCGTAGGACAGACCGAGGTAGTCAATGCTGACGGCACCTATCATTGTGTGTCAGGCACCCTGGCCGACGACGCCAGCTGCAGCAAGATGTGTGCATCTTCGGCCGGGGCCGTTGACGAATGCGGTACCTGCCGGTGCAATGCACGCACGGTCGCCTCATGCACCGATGCTGATTGCCCGGAGGGAATGACCGGGACCCTGGTGAACGGTAACTGCATCTGTACCGGGACTTCCCTCGTCAACCCCGGTGGCACGACCACCCAGTCTGCATGCCTTGACTGTTACCGGGCCTGCATCGAGAGCTCCTCGACGGGTGCGAAGGACTTCACCCACCTCTACGGGAATGCACAGGTCCCTGAGGAGGTGAAGACATCCGAGATGGTCATTAACACATGCCAGAAGAAGTGCGACACCCAGTTCAAGACCACGTTAGCCTCCTGTGCCTGTGCGAATACACAATGTGAGGAAGGGGAGACTGCTGTACCAACAAGCGACCTGTCCTGTAATTGTGTGCAGACTCTGACCACATCCGGTACTACCATCGATCTCGCGGCATTACAGAACCAATGGACAGAACACCGGGAGGGGACACCGGTCAGCCCATCGGGAGGAGCAACAGGTGGATCTGGACAGAACTGCCATCAGGAGTGTTTAGGCTGGTGTTATACGAAATATCCACCATATTGCTGCGAGGGCTGGAGGACGGTCTGTACCTAGAATTTTATATCCCAAAATCCTTTTTTAGCGCCGGAATGGTAGTTTCAAGAAATATGTTTAATCTCAACCGCGAACCTGGTAAATTCTCTTATAGTCTTAACCCCTTCCATACCAGAGCCGCTCCAAAAACTAAAATTAGTACCGAAATGACCAGTGGCATACCGACGGGATACCGATAATGACCGGCAAAATAGTGAGCGCGACAATGAAGACTCCAAGTCCGACGAGGATTGCCCCATTTTCGACGGAAAAAACCGGGCACGACAACACATATCTCTCCTGAACCACCGGAGTCTTCCAACAGATGCATTCCATTAATGCCGGGCAAATCCTTATGCCGGTACAATAGAAGGTTGTCGCAGGGGAGGATTCCCATGCTTGCATTTGAACGCTTTGGTGTACGGTGGGTGCTTGGAGCCGCCGTCCTGGCTGTCATCGTGGTGTACTCGGTTTCAGCCGGTCTTCTCGGGGTGGGCGCCCTGTCATTCGCCGTCCCTGAAAAGGTTACTTCTAGTAATAACAACGTCCTGTTAAACCCTTCTTCATGGAACATCCTGACCGTCCCATGCCCATGGAACGAGACCTGGTGCGTGACCGATGACCCGCCGTTGCACAAGTACCGGATCCTCGTCGACCTCGGCCATGCAGAACGGGTGAAGATCGACGGGATTGTTTCAACGAACCTCGACAAGTCCTCGAACTCCCGGGTCTTCGACTGGCAGGACTGGGCGAAGGACATGAGGGCCCAGGGGTATGAGGTCAACGTGCTCACGAAGAAGCCGGTGACAGCTTCCGACCTCATCAACGCCGACCTCTATATCGTCGCGCAGCCTGACAAGGGGAAAAACGGTCCGGTCTATTTCACGGCCGAGGAAAAGGAAGCGATAGCCTGCTTCGTACTGAGAGGCAACACGCTGCTCGTCATGGCCCAGCAGTTCATGGGCGGAAAGGACCAGACGACCTACAACGGGGATATGAAGACGACGTATGCCTCGGCAGACGTGGTAAATGACCTGCTCGAAGGCATCCATGTCGAGGGAAGGTTCACCGAGGGCAAGATTTCAGGCGATGTCCTTGACCTGATGGATTCGAAGAATGCAGGCACCCAGGTCTTTTCCGGAAAGCTGCCTGACATCTGGCTCCCGGCAGGGAACCTGAAGCCTGAGATGAAATCGAGCACCTTCGCATACTTCCACGGCCTGTCAGTCGAACCCGGGACAACGAGCTGGCTCGTCCGGGCAGACAGCACCACCTTCACCTCGCCGAAGAACACGAAGTTCTCCCCGGTGGTCCAGCCGGAAGGGAGCCTCCCGGTCGCGATAGGAGTCAACGGCCTTGGCTGTGGAAAAGTGTACCTGTACGGCGACCCGTCGGCATGGCAGAAGGAGTCCTATATCGGCAAGGTATACTCCAATACGAAATACCACGAGCAGGAAGCCGCCCGTGTCCTTGTATCGAGGATGCTCTCGTTCAACCGGACCTGTGAGCCCTGCGAGCACCAGGCCCAGGCACAAACCACGCAGCCTGTACCGACGGTGACACCTACCCGTCCGCGTACGATCATGACGCCTTCTGAGTCAGGGAGTTGCACCAGCTGTATTGAGGAATGCAAGTCATCGGTTTCGGGTTCAACTGAATCTGATGCCATTAAAATGATCACCTGCATCAACCAGTGTCCGGGAGTGGATCAGAGCGGCCTTTCGACCGCACAAGGAGTGAAGGTATGCAGGTCCTGCGCACATGAGAATTTCCCAAGTGGAAGCAACCCCAACCCGAGCGATCCGCTTGGAGGATATGCAACCTGCATAGAGCAAAACGGGTGTTCATGCCCTTCATCATCAGGAACCTGTGACACCTGCATCCAGCAGTGCAATGACAACTACCAGGGCAACGACACGACCAGCAGGTCTGACCGCATGAACTGCCTGAATGACTGTTATTTAGGTGGTTCGGTCCTCGGGCTCTTGATGAAAAATGAGGGGAGGTGCCAGTACTGCTGGGACCAGGCCTCGTCATCGGGGGCAGCAGGTTCGGCAGCCATCGACGCCTATTCCCAGTGTCTCATGGACCAGGACTGCACATGTCCGTCCATACCAAGGACCGGGGACTGCAATAGCTGTATCGATGACTGTAACAACAAGGGCCTTTCAGGAAACGCCCTGAAAACATGTTTCTCCGGTTGCGGAGAGGGGTTGTGCGGCATCGCCTGGACGACCTGCAACGATCCCGCGAATTCAAATGTAAAGGCCTCGGGGAATTTCCAGTGGAAAACCAGCGACAGTGTATCCACGGAAATGGCAACCATTAAAAAGGGTACTGAGGGGGGCACTTCGTCCACTGCGACTTCTGTCATGACCCCCGGCACCTGCTATGCCCTGGCCATGGAGGCATCAGACTGTACTTGCAAGGACCTCACTTTCTGTGCTAACAAGTGTCCCATGGGGCAGAC
>CAZGXZ010000096.1:0-2735 GCA_964530035.1 uncultured Methanoregulaceae archaeon | reverse complement strand
AGATGGCACGTCATGGTGTGTGACCGGGACGCTTGACGCTGCCGCCTGCAACCAGCAGTGCCCAAGCCCGGCATCAGGCAGTCTCGACTCGTGCGGAGTCTGCCGGTGCATGGAAACCTTTGTTTCGGAGGCCTGCAGCCAGGATGACTGCCCGGAGGGGACGACGGCAGGCATGGTGAACGGGGACTGCATGTGTACCATGTCGGTGTTATCAGACTGCACCAATGCCAACTGTGCCGCGGGAATGACGGCATCCCCTGATGCGAACGGGAACTGTATCTGTACCGGGTCAATGCTGGCCAACCCGGGTGGTACAACCGTCCAGCCATCCTGCCTCGACTGTTACAAGAATTGCACCCAGAGCGCCACGACGGGAACATCCTCAACAGGAACGAGTAAGTTCAACCAGCTCTCCGGAGCAAAGGTTACGAATGAAGTAAAGGCAACCGAGATGGTCTTCAACACGTGCCAGAAAACCTGCGACTCGATGTTCAAAACAACAATCGTTTCGTGTGCCTGTGCGAACACCCAGTGCGATGAGGATGAGACGCCGTTCCCACAAGCCGATTTAAGTTGTACCTGCATGCCGAAGACCCAGCTTGGAACCCTGCCCACCGGGATAGATCTATCCAGTTTATCCTCGATGTGGAATGAGCACCATGAAGGGACGCCAGTCTCAACAGGGACCGGTTCCATACAAAAGCCGATCGGAGGAATAATACCAATCCCCCGATAAACGGTACTATCACCGACGGGATACCGACGACCACCGGAGCGACGGAGGTTTCGGGAATAAAAGCCCAGGCACGACGAGAACAGCCCCGTTTTCAACGTGAAAAACGGGGCACGAGGGCGTTGATTCCCCTGCTATCGCAGGGGTCTCCCGGCACCTCCCTGTTTCTTTCCTTTCATCCCTCCACCACCCCTGAGTCGCAGGGATTATAACCCCTCCGAGAAACTGGTTCTTCCATGAGTACCCTCACCCCGCTTCCCTTGAAGCAGATCCTGCTCTTCGGTTTTCTCACCTGGCTCGTCCCGTTCCTCGTCGCCATCCCCTTCTACACGCCGGAAGGCTCGCTCATCGTCGAAGAGGCCCTCTTCAAGTCGATCATGGTCGTCGTCGGTGCGGCGGTCGGAGTTCTCCTCCTGGTCAGGCTCTTCTCAGGGATATCCTCGAACTACGTCCAGACCGGGGCGGTAACCGGGATCGTCTGGCTCCTCATGAACATGGTGCTGGACCTCGTCGTGCTCGTCGGACTGCTGAAGATGGACCCGGTCGTCTGGCTGATGGGCATCGGCGTCAGGTACCTGGTCATGCCATTGTTCGCAGCGGGTACCGGTCTCATCGCTGGCAACGCTTCGGCACAGAAGGAACAGGGGCACTAAAAAAGATATCAGGCCGGCGGGGCTTCATCAGCCTTTTTTGGTGCCGGCCGTTCGGGTTTCACATAGGTTATCGCAAAGTGTTCCGCCGCCATCCGCTCCGTAACCGGTGAAATGTAGGCAGGGTCCATGGAAAGGCACTTTGACGGGCAGGTTTCGACACAGGAGTTGCAGACGATACACCTGAACCGGTCGATGGACCAGTCCTTTGCCTCCTTGTCGAGACATATTGCCCCGGTCGGGCACTTTTTCATGCAGATCTTGCAGCTGATGCACTTGCTGCCGTCAAACACGACATGGCCGCGGGAGACCGGCATCCGCTTTGCCGCCCGGACCGGGTACATAAGGGTCGCCGGACGCCTTGCAACCGACGACAGAACGGTTTTTATTCCCTTCAGGAATGGCATGGTCGATCACCGCTCCGCACACCCGATGCACGGGTCGATACTCAGCACGATCACGGGGACGTCGGCTAACTCGCAGCCCTTCAGCATGTGGACGAGGGGCGGGATGTTCGCCAGGGTCGGGGTCCTGACCCGGTGCCTGACCAAATTCTTCGAGCCGTTGGCCTTGACATAGTGGACCACCTCGCCACGGGGCTGCTCGGTCCGCATGAAGTACTCGCCGTCCGGGGCCCCCGTCACCTTGACCTCCACCGGGCCCTCAGGCATCTGGTCGATTGCCTGGCGGATCAGGTCTATCGAGGTATAGACCTCCTTCGCACGGACGGCACACCGGGCATAGCAGTCGTCGGTGTTTTCCACGACCGCCTCGAAGCCGAGGTCGCCATAGGCAGCATACCCGGTCTTCCTGAGGTCCTGGGGGATCCCTGACCCCCGTGCCGTCGGGCCGACCGCACCAAGGTCATAGGCGTCCTTGTGGGAAAGCAGTCCTATTCCCTTCAGGCGGTGGGCGATAGAGTCGTCATACAGGAACGTATCGAGAATGGGCTTTGCTTCGGCCTGGAGCGCAGTGATCCGGGCTTTCATGTCATGGAGCATACCCTGTGGGATATCACGCCTGACCCCGCCAACCTTGCAGACACCCTGGATGACCCGTCCTCCGGTGGTCGCCTCGAGCTCGTCGAGGACTTTCTCCCGAAGCCTCCAGGAGTTCATGAACAGGTTCTCGTATCCGATCCCGTCGGCGAAAAGCCCGAGCCACAGGAGGTGGGAATGGAGACGGGAGTACTCGGACCAGATCGTCCGGAGAAAACGGGCACGGTCCGGAACCTCGACGTCCATGATGGCCTCTATGGCCTGGACATAGGTCAGGCTGTGGATGAAACTGCAGATCCCGCAGATCCTCTCGGCGATGTAGTAGTACTCGGTGTACTCCCGCTTTTCGACCAG
>CAZGXZ010000095.1:9132-9557 GCA_964530035.1 uncultured Methanoregulaceae archaeon | reverse complement strand
AGATCATGGCTGAACGGGGATATGTCATGACCGACCGGGCAGTCCAGTACTACCTGCGGTACCTTGACGAAATGGGGTTCACAGAGAAGGTGGGCAATTTCGGCAGGGTCCTTACTCGGGCAGGAATCGCCGAAACAGAGCATGCGCTTGTTGATGAGCGCATTGGATTCATCATATCGAAGCTCGAGCGACTTGCCTTCCGTACAACATTTGATCCTGACACCGGTACCGGGGATGTCAGTTACAACCTTTCGATAGTTCCCGGAGACCAGATAGAAGGGGTAATCGAAGCATTTGAGACGGTAAAAGAGAGTGGCTGTGGATTTTTCAACTCGTACCGTGTGGTTGAACGTGACCCCCGCCTCCCCCCGGACCACAAGGGCATCATGACAGTCTGCAGCATCACCATGGACGGGGTTTTCCAG
>CAZGXZ010000095.1:0-9122 GCA_964530035.1 uncultured Methanoregulaceae archaeon | reverse complement strand
GTTAAAATGGCATACGGGGGCCGCATCATCATGAAAGACAGGAATCCCACTGAGTTTGGAGACCTCATAGGTTACCGGGGGACGACGGTCGACCCGTTGCAGCTGTTTATTTCCTCTGAACTGACCGGGATAGGAGATTATCTCTCTACCGGCTCAGGTATCCTTCTGGCAAATGTCAGGGAAGTGCCACTTCGTGCGAAGGAGCGCGTTGAGGAAATAATTGACAGGATGAGGGGTTGCGGGTTTGTATACCCGCTCGCCATGGGGAATGGTATCTACAACCTGCGGAACGATCCCTACCAGTTATCGATAATTGCGCTCTCCGGGATGAATTATATCGGCCACGCCGTTGAAAAGGGCTTCTCGATGAGGACCGAGATAGGTGCAGGAAATATTGCCCTCTCTAAAATAATCTCGAATCAGTGATTTTTTTCAGGTTCTTCCGGAAAAGACGGTTGTTGTGCCGGGCCTGGTTCAATGTCCGGCACCCCCGTGGCCGGCTGCTCAACTGACCGTCTGATAACGGCCGGGTCTACCCGTTCACTCACAACGCCGAGGGTTATCCTTCGCATTTCTTGGGCCTTTGGTTTTTCATGATCCGGGGTTTCTTCAGGGATGATCCCCGTGGACAGGTCGGACGGAGCTGTATTCCGCCGCAGCTCTTTTCTGATCTTTTCGAGTTCGTCAATGCGGGGGACCGTGCGTAACCCTGAAAGGACGATTATAATGCCGACATAACGTGTGTTTTCGACGGGATAATCCCCGGAACGCATCTCGGGGCCGGAGATCCCCTGGTCTATCCATTTTCGTACCGCCATGAAACCTTTCATGGACAGTTCGTGGGACGGACCCAGGATAAGGACCAGGGCTTTTTGAGCCGCGGCAAGGTCGCAGGCCACCGACATTTCCTCGTTGAGGGCTTTTCTGGCAAGTTCAACAACTCGTTCGGCCTTCCTCTGCCTTGTAACAGCAGTATTGCCTCCCTTTCGGAAGAACCTCAACAGGCCGCCAGGCTCTTCAGGTATTTCTTCAGCAGCATACCCTATTGTTATAAGGCCCATTCCGCTGATTGTCCGGAGGATCTCTCCGGCATCAAGGACCACTTCGGCTGATTCCTGCGGACCTTCTTCGGTGATCTCACCGGCACGGAGCAGGAGTCCAAAACGACGGGAGATATGCTGGTTCACAGGCAGCCATGGGTTCTCTCGTGGTAGTTCCCTGTCCTGTCGCTTCTTTCGGGTTTTTCGTGGCTGGTCGGGTCTTCCGTTTCCAACTGGCGATACCTGGACCCTTCCGCACAGCCGGTCATTGTCGAACAGGATAATTCCATCGACGACGCCTGACAGCATTTCAAGATCAGATGCCGCCTTGGAAAGGACTGCATCGCCTTCAGCGGTCCTGGGGAGGGTGACGAGGGCAAAGACACGTTCCTGCATTGATTTGCGGATTTCCCTGGCCAGGGCGGGGACAAGGTCCACCATGCCCCCTCCCAGCCCCGATACGATGAGGACCGCGTCAAGCTCACCCCTGTCAAGAGTGAGGACCTTGGCGACTATCTCGTCGGACGTGATGCTTCTCGAGAGGTCTGTTTTTTTATCCGGGTCTAACGGACTGAAAAAAATCTTCAGGCGGTCTGGGACATGTTTCAATGCCGTGAGGGTCTTTTCATTGCGGTCAACTGCAACACCATCGACGCACCTGGCCGTCCCACTCTTCATGTCATGCAGGAGCAGAGAGTCCACTAACCTGCATCCAGCCGAACCCAGGCCAATAGCAAGAATTTTCATAAATCATCGATAATGCGGAGTTTTTTCTGACCCAACACCAGTTTAACTGCAGGTTATGGTACGATGAGAATGAATAAATGCTCTCTCATTACATTCGCGTTTCTTCCCCAACCCTCCCCACCCTCCCCTCAAACAGCACGGTAACCAGCCTTATTTCAGATGAATATCCCCTATACGTGAAATGCTCACTGCGTCTTCTGTGTTTTTGCCGGGCAGCTGTATGAAAAACGGTGTATTCATGGCTGTTTTTTCACAGGGACCATTACAATCAGTGATTGTGGCGACAATAAATGATAATGTATTTAACGATTTGGACAGTACTACTCCATGAGGTGAACGAGCCTTGAGTTATGGAATAGAGTTCGTCCCAGGAAACGTAAACGTCAAGCAGGTCGTTAACTACTGCAAGCTTGCGGAGTCAAAGGATATCGATTTCGCGTGGATTACAAACCACTACAACAACCGCCACTGCTACCCCACCCTCGCTGCAATTGCCCAGGCAACAACCAGCCTCAAGATGGGTCCGGGTATCATGAACGCCTTTACCGACACTCCGGCGGCAATGGCCTCCTTCGCCTGTACCTTAAACGAGATCTCAGACGGGCGTGCAGTCCTTGGTATCGGTCCGGGTGACCTCTCGACCCTCCCGAAACTTGCCATTACGCCAGAGAAGCCCGTGGCACGCCTTCAGGAGGCAGTCGCCCAGATCCGGAAGTTATGTGCTGGTGAACAGGTCAGCAAGTCAGGGATGCAGTTCTTTGACTATGATGGCGCAAAGCTGACCGGTGTAACCCTCCCGGGCAAGAAGGGCATCCCGATCTACATCGGTGCACAGGGGCCGAAGGTCCTTGAGCTCGCCGGGACTGTCGGAGACGGAGCACTCATCAATGCATCGAACCCCAAGGACTTTGCCGTGGCCATCCCGATCATCAAGGCCGCGTGCGACAAGGTCGGAAAGAAAGGCTTCGATGTCGGTGCCTACACCGCCATGTCCATCGACATGAACGAGAAGAAAGCCCGGAATGCAGCCAAGATCGTTGCAGCATTCATTGCAGCAGGTTCTCCACCCGAGCTCCTCCAGCGGCACGGCCTTGACCTCGGCAACGTCGCAAAGATCAAGGACGCCCTTGCCAAGTTCGACTTCAAGTCGGTTGGTGACCTTGTCGGTGACAAGGAAATCGATGCATTTACCATCGCAGGAACACCTGACAGTGTCAAGCAGAAGTGTGAAGACCTGATGAAGGCAGGAGTCACCCAGATCATCTTCGGCTCCCCGCTCGGTCCCGACATGACCAACTCCATCAGGCTGCTCGGTAAATACATCGTTTAAACCGGGAAAACCGTATCCCTTTTTTATCGATCCCAAGTACTGTACTGTATGGTCCTCACGCCCTACTTTTCATCCCAGATGATGCCTCGGGAGGGGGGCGTTCTTGAGTACAGGCAGGAAGCAATCTCCGGTTTTTCCTGCCGGATCAGTCCCGCGAGGCTGAATCGGTGTATCGATCACCCCGAGTTCGACCTTCCTTCCAGCGAAAAATGTCCGTTCTGCAGGGATTCCGTGTTTCAAGAGACCCCGGTGTTTCCGGATGGGAACCGTGTCACCCGCGGAGAGAGCGTGACGTTTCCCAACCTCTACCCCTTTGCCAGGTGGCATACGGTTACGGTCATCACTCACGACCACGTTCCTGCCACGTTTTCAAGGTCCCAGGTCACCGATGCAGTCCTTGCGGCTACAGACCTTCTTTCAGACAGGCAAGGTTATTCCAGCCTGAACTGGAATTATCTCCCGTCTGCGGGGGCAAGCCTCGTACATCCCCACCTCCAGGCACTGTGTGATGACCGGCCATCCTTCGTTCCGGGAGTTTATCTGTCAGGAGCCGAGAAGTATTACCGTCGTCAAGGGCGGAAGTATGCAGACTGCATAAAACAGTGGGAACAGTCCTCATCCCGTCATCTCTTTGGCGAGGAGGTGTTCTGGTATGCCCAGCCAGTACCGCTCGGTGAGAGGGAGGTCAGGGCTATCCTGCCGGTATCGCATCCATCAGAGTTCGGGCCCTACGCAGAGGTGTTTGTTTCCGGGCTTCTCCGTATCATCCGTCTCTACCGGGAACTCGGCACTCACGCCTTCAACATGTCCTTGTTCTTCGATAAAAAACCATCCAGCCCTTCTTTTAATGCATTTTGTTCCGTGATCTCAAGGATCAACCCGAACAGGTCATCGACAAGCGATTCCGCCTTCATGGAGAGGATACACCGTGAGCCGGTAATCCTTACCCTCCCGGAAGATATCGGTCCGTACCTGAAGGAATCAGCAGGCAGGCAGGAATTATAACAAGTAGCGGATTACCCGCGGAAAGACACCTTGATAAAAAAAAGGGCTGATTATTCAGGCTTGCTGATCAGCTTGGTCTTGGCAACGATTACGCCGTCTTTCTTGTGGGGCTTGCGGATGATTCCGTCGCCGGCCTTCTCGATCTCGCGGGCCTCGTCACAGAGCGCTGCGGCGACCCTCATCATCTCATGTGCGCTGCAGACGATCGGGATGTACTTCTCCCATTCCTTGGTCATGAAGCAGCCCTTCACGTTGACGCCGGCGACCGCCTGGGCAATCTCGTAGGCTGCACGCGCCTTGGCCTGTGCGTACGGGTTCGAAAACTCCCCTTCCACCGCAAGGTCGGATGTCATGACGATCTTCGGGAGTTCAAGGGCGTCACCTGACTTTCCTGCCTTGACCTGGTCGATGACCTTGTCGAGTCCCATCTGGAGCTTGCGGAATGCACCGGTGAGTGAGAGGACTTTTACAAGGTTGCCGTTGTAGTCAGCCATCTCGACGGGGTCGAGGAACTCACGGCGGGCGCCAATCATTGCATCGCCCTTCATGATAATATAGCCGAACTTGCTTGCCTTTAAGGCCTCCCAGTCTTCTTTCTTGGTGGTGATGTCATCAGTTATGACAACGCAGGGGATTCCGGCTGCAAGGAGCTGTTCACGGGCTCCCTTGGGCCCGGGAAGGACACCATTCGGGGATACGACAACGGCGAAGTCCGGCTTCCATGCCTTCATGTTGGAGACCACGCGGTCGATGTCTTCGGGCTGGAGCTTGGTCCCGCTTGTTGCCATGAAGGTCTGGACATCCTCACGGTCAGCACGCTCATCGAGGAGCAGTTCTCCCATCACACCACTCGCAATATTTCCGAGCTTTGCAATTCCGACTTTTACTACCATAGAAACACCTCTTTGTACGGTGATAACGTACCTGTGGCAAGAGTACATATAAACATTTTGAAATCTAGTTTTTGGAAAAAAATGCAATTAAAAGAGAGAACTACCTGGTCACTACCATCCTCCGGCAGAGCGGGTATCCCTGTCCTGCGACTGCAGCGGGTGCCGGTATGAGGTTAACGAAAAGTGTTTAAATTTATCAAGCGTACGGAGTTTGATGAAAGAAGGCCTTCTTACTGAACGACAGAAGGAGGTACTCCGGTACCGTCGGCAGGGGATGACGCAGCAGCAGATAGCAGATATTATTGAAACCTCAAAGGCCAATGTCTGCACCATCGAGAAGGCCGCCCTTGAAAATGTAAGGAGGGCCAAGGAAACCCTGGAATTCATGTATACCCTTGATGCCAGGCCCTTGTGTACCCTGCCCTCGGGAAGCGACCTCCTGGAAGTTGCACCCCTCATCTACAAGGAGGCCGGTGTCATGGGCATCAAGGTGAGGTATGATACTATCTCGCTCATCAACCGCCTCCGGGAATCAATCCCAGAACGTCTGAAAGCCCGGCAGATCAGGGATGATGTGAACGTCTACATCAACGATGACGGAGAGATCTACTTCGCCTGACCCGGGAGGTACTCACGGTATCCTACTGTCCAATACCTTTATCTTTTCTTTCTGCTAACCATTACGGAAGCCTACACCAGAGTATCGCTGACGGATACGGAGATTTATGCGCCTCTGCAGCTTTGCAGGGCCGCAGGGGAGGGTGAAAACGCTCCTTGTCCCCGCATTCAGGATTCCTGGTTGCAGGGTGGCACCGCCTCAGGGTGGTGCAGAACGAGTATGGCGTGTTTAACACGCCATGAAGATGTAGGGAACTGACAAGACCGCCCGTGGGCGAACGTGTGGCATCACGTGCCCGTTCCGTGTGTCAGTACATGGAGGCGTTGGAGTCAGGATCTCTTCGTGAGACCCGGGAAGCCGGTTTCGGGTATCGGCAGTGTCCGGAGATATGCCCTCCGGAGCATGATTCGGCTGATGCAGATCCAGCGGGACAGGTGTCCCCGAACCTGCAGGTATGCCTTCATCCGTGAATACGGTACGCCGCAACCTGAACCGCCCCCGTGGTTTCCAAGGGATACCACTATAGGAAGGAACAGAATATGCCGAAAATAAACACACCCCGCAAAGGTTCACTTGCATACAGCCCGAGGAAACGGGCGAAGAGCCCTGTGCCGCGCTACAATGCATGGCCCGGGTATGAGGGCGAACCGCGCCTCCTGGGCTTTGCCGGTTACAAGGTTGGCATGACGCATATCGTCATGGTCGATGACCACAAGTTCAGCCCGACCGAAGGGAAGGAGATCATGGTACCGGTCACGGTCATCGAGGTACCTTCCATGAAGGTCGCCGCCCTGAGGGCCTACACCAGGGACACCTACGGGAAGCGGGCGATTGGAGAGGTCTGGGCACCTTCACTCGACGAAGAGCTCGGGAAACGGGTAAATCTCCCCAAAAAGTCCTCTGATGAAGCCAGTGGCAGGATGGAATCTGCCGTTGCATCAGGCGAGGTCGTCGAGCTGTATGCGCTCATGTATACAACTCCATACGAGATCACCGGTGTCCCGAAAAAAGTGCCTGACCTCATGGAGGTCAAGATTGCCGGGGGAGATATCCCGAAGCAGTATGCGTATGCGCAGGGGATCCTTGGAAAGGAAATCCGGGTCGCCGATATCTTCCAGTCAGGTGCATATACGGATATCACCGCTGTCACCACGGGTAAGGGGACGCAGGGCCCGGTCAAACGGTGGGGCATCAAGCTCCGGAAGAGGAAGCATAGCCGTGGAGGAAAAGAGCGGCACATTGGATGTCTTGGTCCCTGGAACCCCCACCATGTCCGCTGGCAGGTCCCGCAGGCCGGTCAGCTCGGATACCAGCAGAGGACCGAGTTCAACAAGCGCATTATCAAGATCGGTGAGGACGGTTCGGAAGTCACTCCGACGGGCGGTTTCCTCCATTACGGTGTTGTCCGGAACGGATACGTCCTCATCAAGGGGTCCATCCCCGGGCCATCGAAGCGGCTGATCCGCATGAGGCCGGCGATCCGCCAGGGAGAACACCACGTGAGGACCCCCGCGGTCGGGTTTGTGAGCCTCCAGAGCAAGCAGGGGTGAGCGGTGATGAAGGCACAAGTATTAACAATTGAAGGAAAGAAAGACCGCGAGATAGACCTGCCGTTGGTATTCGAAGAGGAATACAGGCCGGACCTTATAAAAAAGGCGGTCATTGCCATCCAGAGCTGCAGAAGGCAGCCACATGGGACCCATCCCTACGCCGGTATCGAGACTTCGGCGGTAGGGTGGGGAAGCGGCCGTGGTGCATCGCACCTCCCCAGACTGAAGAACGGGTCACGCGGAGCCCGCGTCCCGCAGGCTGTCGGTGGAAGGGAAGCCCATCCCCCGAAAGTCGAGAAAATCCTCGAACGGTTCATCAACCGGAAAGAAAAGAGAAAGGCACTTAACTCAGCGATCGCAGCGACAACATCGGATGCTGTCGTGAGGAGCAGGGGCCACCGGTTCGAGGGAGTACTCCCGTTCGTCATCGAGGACCGCTTCGAAGACCTTACCAAGACGAAGGACGTCGTCGAAGTCCTCAAGGCAACCGGCCTGTATGCCGATGTCGAACGGTCTCATGCCAGCCGGAAGATCCGTCCCGGAAGGGGGAAGCTCCGTGGCAGGAAATACAAGCAGAGGAAGAGTCTCCTCATTGTCACCTCCCGTGCGCCTCTCACTGCTGCAAAGAACCTTGCCGGAGTGGACATCGTCACGGTCGGGCAGATCAACACAGAACTCCTCGCACCCGGCACCCATGCCGGAAGGCTCACCATATGGACCGAAGGTGCGATAAAGGGCCTGGAGGCGAGGTAAATGGTCCTGAAACACCCCTTTGTCACAGAAAAGGCAATGATGATGCTCGAGAACCAGAACAAGATACAGTTCCTGGTGGACAATACCGCCGATAAGACCCGTATCAAGCGGGAGATCGAAAAACTCTTCGGGCAGAAGGTCACCTCGGTCAGGACCGTCATGACCACCCACGGCGAGAAGAAGGCTATTGTCAGTTTTGAGAACGAAAAGGCCGCCGAGGAAATCCTCAGCCGGCTGGGAATCATGTGAGGTTGGACCATGGGACATCGCATAACAACCCAGAACAGGGGAAGAGGCGGTCCGGTATACCGCGCACCGTCTCACCGCTTCAAGGCTGCCTTAAAGCACCTGGGGTCCGGAAAGACAACGGTCAGGGGAAGTGTCATAGATATTGAACACGACCCTGCACGTTCGGCTCCCATTGCCCTGGTGAGACTTGAAGACGGGACCAAGACCTATGCCCTCGCCACGGAAGGGACCGGTGTCGGCCAGGCAATAGCCTGGGGACCTGAGGCAGAGGTCAGGAACGGGAATACCCTTCCCCTGTCCTCGATCCCCACGGGGATCTATGTCTGTAATATCGAAGCGCGTCCGAATGACGGCGGTAAATTCGTCCGGTCGGGTGGCGTCCAGGCGATGGTCACCGACAGGATCGGGGACAATGTCGCGGTCCAGATGCCGAGCGGCTCGGTGAAGTGGTTCAATGGCAACTGCCGGGCTACCGTTGGCATCGTCGCCGGGGGCGGCCGGGGAGAGAAACCGTTCGTGAAGGCAGGAAACAAGTACCACAAGATGCGGAACACCGCCAGCAACTGGCCGAGGGTACGAGGAGTCGCCATGAACGTCATCGACCACCCGTTCGGTGGCGGTGGGCACCAGCACCCCGGAAGGCCGAAGACCGTCAGCCGGGGAACCTCTCCAGGCAGGAAGATTGGACATATCGCTGCCCGCAGGACCGGGGCAGGCAAGAGGTGAGGACAAATGGCAAAGAAAACCCAGAAGAGAGTGCCGAGGCGCCGCGAGGAGTTTACCTATCACGGGTATACCATTGGGGACCTCCAGGGCATGGCGGTTTCAGACCTCGTCCCGGTCATGCCCTCGCGTGCCCGGAGGAAAATCCGCCGTGGCCTGACGAGGAACGAGGAAAAACTCCTTGAAAGCATGAGGAAAGGCGACGAGAGGGTC
>CAZGXZ010000094.1:8760-9712 GCA_964530035.1 uncultured Methanoregulaceae archaeon | reverse complement strand
AATGTCGGGATTTATAACCTCGCCCTGGAAAAATGGGACGTCGGGATCCAGATGCTGAATGTCCTGAACGGGATTATCGACCACGTAACGGTTGACAACGGCGATAATTACGGAGTTATTGTCAAGGACTCGAAGGACATACAGATCCAGGACGTCACGATTACCGACCTTCATGGGAGCAGTGGAGGCCAGGGAAGCAACGACGAGCAGTTCGCAGGCATATGGATTGACAATTCACAAAACGTACTGGTGAACCACAGCTCCATCAGCGACATCTCCGGGACGTCCAGCGAACCGATTAAAGGCATCTCCGTCACCTACTCGAACAACACCCAGTTAATATACAACAAGATCCACCATATCGCGGGAACTGGCTCAAAGGACGCTCCAGGGACCGGCATTTACAACTTCAAGTCCAACTTCTCGACGATATACTGCAACAATATCAGTGACATCTCCGGTGCTGGAAACGACTTCACGTATGGAATCCGCATGGTGGACAGCAGGAACGGTACCGTCACACGGAACCACATCGATGAGATAAAAGGCAACAATGGCATCGGGATGAGTTTCGAGTCGGTTACGAACACGAGCGTGGAAAACAACCGGGTGAACCGGAGCAGCTATGCAAACGTGTACCTGAAGGACGCCTCGGATAACAGCTTCTCCTGGAACTGGTTTGTCCAGAAGAATACAGGCAGCAGCGACACTGCACTCAATGCGAGGATGGACGGGACGAACACAAACAATGCATGGGCGGCGAACTACTGGCAGATTGCAACCAGTGGAAAATATGGCTTCTCAGAGACCTGCATAGATGCTGACAACGACGGGTTCTGCGATGAGACATACCAGGTAGACCAGGACAGTTCCCCTGACCCGGACAACTTCGAGCAGCACGCACTCAAAAATGCAACGCTTCTCGATACGGACTGCCCAGGATGCCCGAAGC
>CAZGXZ010000094.1:0-8660 GCA_964530035.1 uncultured Methanoregulaceae archaeon | reverse complement strand
CCACGCCTACCACCACCGTTACTCCATTCGAGACTCCCACCCCCACAGTGACTGCTACTCCCACACCAACTACCACCGTCACTCCTACACCTACATCGACTGCTACCCCCACGCCTACCACCACCGTTACTCCATTCGAGACTCCCACCCCCACAGTGACTGCCACCCCCACACCAACTACCACTGTCACTCCATTCGAGACGCCTACACCTACCCTGACTATCCCCTTCACACCCTTCGAAACTCCGAGTGTTACGGAAACCCCGACGCAACCATATAATCCCGAAGTACTACCGACCCTGACATTCCCTGACGTGGATCTCTGCTGCAATGCGACCTGGATGAACGTAACGCCAAACTACACGGCGCCACGGTATATCGAACCGGGATACAGGTTCTGGGTCAACGCGACAGTCTGGAATACCTGCGAGGCGTGCTGGCTCCCGAACAGCACCTGGCTCGCTGCTATCAACGAAGACGCACGGCTCTTTGGTCCGGAGCTGATACCTCTCAACCAGGAGGTCTGTGGAGGACAAACGTATCCGTTCAGGTTCCTGCTCACCGCGCCCATCAACCACCCCGGTGACCACACCCTACGCTACCAGCTGCTCTTCGACAACACGACATGGTGCGGGGAGGTCCTCGAACTTGAGATCAACGTCACCGGGCCCTGGCCGCAGAACCAGCGGGTGCCTGAAAAGACCTACATGAAGTCCACGGTGCCGGGACACTTCTCGCTTGCCCCGACCAAGGCCGCAGACACCGCCTTCGCGATATCGGAGTTCGCGGCAAGCAAGCTCCCGTCGACTGCCAGGTTCATGAACGAAGCCGGGTCTTCGCAGATAAAGACCCCGAACAGAGAGTTCGGGCCGGTCGCCACGATCTCCGCGATGGTCACTTCGCTCAGGTCGCACGTCGGGTTCATCCCGACCCCGGCCTTTAACTTCAAGGACCTCATCAGGCTGCGGAACTGATCCCTGCCACTTTTCTCTTTTTCAGTCCTGAAACGACACACCCGGAGGCGTTCCGTAGCGGTTCCCGCACGGGAGAAACCTGGAGGGGGACTATACCTGCAATATCCAAAAGGGCTTGATTTCATTCCGTTTTTCCAGGGGCACCCTGGTCCAGGGATTATGAAACTGCGGAAAAAAGTTCGGGAACTGACCGGATCCAAAAACATCAGGGCGCGTTCCCCACCCGGACATATTCCTTCCCTTCCGGTGTACCGATGTCACCGAATGACTCCACATTTCCCATTATGGCTGCTAGCTCAGGAATAATACCCTGAAAAATCGTCATATACGGGATTGAGCAAAGATACGTTACCCAATCCGTTGCATGAAATGACCGGGCAATGGTATGCACCGGGACCCGTCAGACCAATGAATATCATTGTTGTCACTCATTAAAATCACCTGATAATTTGCTCTTTTGGCGTCATTCCCCATGATCTCGCATATTATCTTAATACCAGGATGCAGATGAAAGTGCGGACACGATCTGATACCGGTCCATACGAGGGTGAAGGAAATGACAACGATAAAGATGGTTGCAGGGGCGGTCCTCGGGATGCTCCTGCTGTTCGGAATTGCGGCGGCTGACGGCGGAGTTGCAACAGGAATTGGTGGATATTTCGGTGACGAGAGCCAGATCCCTGCAGGCCCGGGCCTCACCACGAATGAAGCGATAAGCGACTGGTACAAGCTCGAGTGGAAGCCGCCCGTCGAGGTAACCCCGCTCCCGACGCTCCCGGTTATCGCCAACTACCAGCCGTCGACTTCGCTCCTGACGAAGAAGACCGTGGTGGCATTATCAACAACCAAGACCACGAATTCAGCGTTCCACAAGCTGAAAGTGGCAAACTCCGTAACCCTCAAGTGATTCCACCAGGACCGGTATCAGGTCCAATACTCCTTTTATAAATCCCTTCCAGGGAAGCGCTCTTTTCTGTCATACACCAGGCCTCCCATAAAACCATTATGGTTCACGCCCCCATAGTACCGGGTTTTATCATGCGTACATCCATCGCATCAGTCACGCCGGACACGCAGACGGCTTCCGTCACCGGGTGGGTCCACGAGATCCGCGACCTCGGGGGACTCGCCTTCATCCTCCTCCGGGACCGGACCGGGATCCTCCAGGTCACCATCCCGAAGAAGAAGGTCCCGGAAGCCGTCGTCGAGACGGTCCGCTCGCTCTCAAAGGAATCGGTGATCACGGTCGAGGGTAAGGTCAAGGGCATCGAAAAGGCCCCGGGCGGCAGGGAGCTGGTCCCGGAACGGATCACGCTTGTCAGCGCCTCGGAAAGTCCCCTGCCCCTCGACGTGGCTGAGAAGGTCCCGGCTGAGCTCGATACCCGGCTTGACGCCCGGTTCCTCGACGCACGCCGGCCCAGGGTCGCTGCCATCTTCCAGATACGCTCGCGGGTGCTGAGGACCGTCCACGAGTTCCTGTACGAGCGGGAGTTCATCAGTATCACCACCCCGAAGATCGTCGCGGCGGCGACCGAGGGCGGGACCGAGCTCTTCCCCATAGCCTACTTTGAAAAAGAGGCGTTTCTCAACCAGAGCCCGCAGCTCTACAAACAGATGATGATCGCCGCCGGCTTCGACCGGGTCTTCGAGATAGGCCCGATATTCCGTGCCGAGGAACACAATACCACCAAGCACCTCAACGAAGCGACCTCGATCGACGTCGAGGTCTCGTTCGCCGGCCACGAGGAGGTCATGCAGCTCCTCGAGGATCTTGTCATCGCCTGCTATCGTGACGTAGAGCGGGACTGTTCCGCACAGATCGCCGCCATCGAATACGAGGCATTCGCCGTCCCGAAGCCCGGCTTCAAAAGGCTTCAGTACAAGGACGCCATCGACATCGCCGCGCCAAAGCTCGATGAGCCGATCGCCTATGGTGACGACCTGTCGACCGCCGCCGAACGCGCCATAGGGGAGGAGATGGGCGAACACTACTTCATCGTGGACTGGCCGACGGAGATCAAGCCTTATTATGCCATGCCCTACGAGGAAAACCCCTCTGTTTCGAAGGCCTTCGACCTCATGCACCCGAGGATGGAGCTTTCAAGCGGAGCGGAGCGGGTCCACCAGCATGACCTCCTGGTACGCCAGATCGCCGCAAAAGGCCTCAACCCCGACAATTTCGGCTTTTACCTGAACCCCTTCAGGTACGGGATGCCGCCGCATGCCGGCTGGGGACTCGGGGCCGAGCGGCTCGTGACCACCATGCTCGGCCTGCAGAACATCAGGGAAGCTGTTTTATTCCCCCGCGACAGACACCGTCTCGTACCATGAACCCCGGGCTGCCTGCTGTCCCCATCCCCACGACCGTCGTCGGGTCATACCCTGTCGTCGCGGGAAGAGGCCTCCGTTCACTCCTCGACCCCATGAAGGCGGCGGTCAGGAACGCCGTCGATGACCAGCGGGCGGCAGGCATTGACATCATCTCCGACGGGCAGGTCAGGGCCGACATGGTGACCGCCTTTGCATCAAGGTTGCCGGGGATCAACGGCCAGGAGGTGACCGGGAAGGTCATGCCGGCATCGTTCGGTATAACGGTCCATGATACGGCCTATGCCTGCACGCAGCACCCGTTCGTCAAGGGCATCCTCACCGGCCCCTCGACTCTCGCCCACGGGCTCCACCTCCGGACCCGCCAGTACCGTTCACGCGAGGAGCTCGTGCCCGACATCGCCCTTGCGCTGGCTCACGAGGCCCGCGAACTGGAACGGGCCGGGGTGTGCATGGTCCAGGTCGACGAGCCCATCTTTTCAACAGGGGCTGCCGACCTCGATACCGGACGCGAAGGAATCCGGGTCATCGCTGAAAGCACGTCGCTTCCGGTTGTCCTCCATGCCTGCGGTTCCATCACGGCGATCGCCGATTCCCTTATCGCCATGCCGGTCGATGTCCTCGACCTTGAGTTTTCAAGGAACCCGGGGAACCTCGAGGTGATGGGCCGGAACGACCTGAAGGGAAAGAAGATCGGCCTGGGCTGCATCGATTCGACCTCAGACATGATAGAGCAGGTTCCGGAGATCGAGAAGGTCGTGCGCAGGGGTGTGGAGCTCTTCGGGCCGGACCGGCTCCTCGCCGACCCAGACTGCGGTCTCCGGATGCGCCAGCGGGACGCCGCACGCGAGAAACTCTCCCGGATGGTTGAAGCGGTTAAAAACGTCAGGAAAGACCTGTGATCACACAATCCTGGACGTGGTCGAGAGCTCAAGCCCCTTTTCAGTGATCAGATACGGGACGACGCGGCGTGGAGCGGGATGGTCCCGGATTTTATACACGATCAGGGAGCGCTCGATCTCATTCATCTGGACACTGGTCCTGAGCTCTATGAATATGTCCGCAGAGCGCTGAAGCCGTATCTCCTCGACGGGGAGGTGGGTCTTTTCGTATACGATGAAGAGGATGTTGGACCCGTCCTTCCTCGCCCGGTCCCGGGCGCTGCGGATTAGTTCAAGGCCCGCCTCAATCCCGTGGTCCATGATGATGGACGAGAGCGAGTCGATGACGACGCGTTCGGTATTGAAGTACGAAGCGATCTCTTCCGGGGACTTGCCCTTCGCCTCCACCATCCCTTCCTCGGGGAGCCCGTCCAGCATCAGGTAGGTCCCCTTCTTCCCCTCCGCATTCCAGAACTGGAGGGGCAGGTGCTCTATCCCGGAAAGGGGCGACCCGATGATGATGGCGGTCATGCCGACAGGGAAACCCCCGGACAGGGCCAGGTCAAGACCTACGATGCCGGTTGAGCGCTTGCCAGATGGTGCCATGGATTCTCCACCCCTTTTTGGTACTGAACCTTGTCCCGAATGGATTATCTATGCTTTGGGTACCTGGGAGGCATACTGCTCGCGGAGGGTCCGCCTGAGCAGTTTCCAGCCGTGCACCCTGGGGAGGGCAGGCACGGTTATGACAGCCCGCGGGACCTTGTACCCCGAGAGCCGCTCCCGTGCGAAGGCAATGATGTCGTCAGCAGTGACCTGCGAACCGTCCTTCACGACCACCGCTGCGACCGGGACCTCCCCGCGGTGCTCGTCAGGCACCCCGAAGACGGCAATGTCTGCCACCGCCGGGTGGTTGACCAGGACGTTCTCCACCTCGGTCGGGTAGACCTTCCACCCGGACATGATGATCATGTCCTTCTTCCGGTCGGTGATGAAAAGGACCCCGTCATCATCGAGGTACCCGATGTCGCCGGAAAGGAACCAACCCCCTTTCCTGAAGACGGCGGCAGTCTCCTCCCTGAGGTTCCAGTACCCGTGCGCAACGGACGGACCGCGGAGGGCGACCTCCCCGGTCTCCCCGGGTGGGAGCTCCCGGTCAGGCTCCGCGGTATCGACCACCATGACCTCGGTGTAGCCGACCGCCACCCCGACACTCGTGAAGTCCCTGGTAAGGTGGGGGTACCCTGGGATCGTGGTCGTACCTGAACCGATCACGATGGTCTCGGAGAGCCCGTACGAGTTCGCGACCGGGATCCCGAAACGACGGTCGAAGGCCTCCCAGAGAGACGGGAGGAGCTGGCCGCCCCCGCTGATGATCACCCGGACCGTGGAAAGCGCCTCCCCGGTCCCGGGCGGGCTGTTGACCAGGGAGTGGATGACCGGGGGCATGCCCGCAAGCACGGTGACCCGGTATTCCCTGCACAGGTCGAGGTACCGTCCGAGGTCGAACCGCTCCATCATGACGAATGTCGCACCGGCGCGGAGGGCGGCAAGCCCCCAGCTGACACCGACATGCCCCATCGGGTAGATGCCGAGGTAGACATCATCAGGCTGCATCCGGAGCGCCTCCCGCTCCGCGTCCAGGGCGCTCATCCAGTTCCCGTGGGACAACATGGCCCCTTTCGGCTTACCCGTGGTCCCCGAGGTGTACTGGAGCTGGCAGAGGTCGTCGCAGGCACAGTGGACCGCACGGAGGTCCGGGGAGGAGGCGAGGAGGTCTGTCCCGGCGGCGTCCCAGTGACCGGCCTTGTTGATCACGATGATATGTTTCAGGCTTTTCGCCCTGCTGCGGACTTCTTCTGCGACTGCCGCACCGGCAGGGTCGGTAATAACCGCTGTCGCCCCCGCGTCGTTGAGGGCATGGAGCAGCTCGTCACCGCGGAAGACGATGTTGGTCGGCACGGCGACCGCCCCGATGCGCCAGATGGCAAAGTAGGACACGAGATACTCCGGGGTCGAGTCAAGGTATATGCAGACCCGGTCGCCCTTTTGCACACCAATCCGGATGAGCCCGTTTCCGACCCGGTTCATCATCTGGCGCAGGTCGCGGTAGGTGAGGGTACTGTTTCGCGAGGGGCAGATAAGGGCGGGTTTCAGCTCCGGGACACTCCTTGCATCAAGGAGCGACGTAACATTTGCCATGGGTAGCCTTGCTCTCCTGCGTTACACCATTGACCGGCAGGGACGATAAAATCGTTCAGAGTTCTCGTTACGGTCCTGGCCCCCGCCGGACTGTGGTGAGACTCAACCAGACTGATCAGACCGGGGTGTCTCCCTTCCCGCGACCAGGACCCGGACTCCCGGGAAGCGACCGCCCGGGGAGGGGCCCGGAATACCAGGAAATGACCAAACAGAAGGAAAAAAGAAGTCTTACCGGGTTTTCTGGTCACTGGTACTCAGGGGGCTGGACGTCCTTCGGGAGACCTCCCTTGAAGTGCTGCTGGATACGCTGGTATGACTCGACGAGGTTCTTGTTCATTGTCGGGTGCACCTTCTCGAGGGCCTGCTCAAAATGTCCTGACGTGACCATCACAGAGCCCTGTCTCATCGCCAGCATGCCGGCCTCGCGGCAGAGGGACTCGAGGTCGGCCCCGACATATCCGGCTGTCCTCTGGGCTATGGTGCCGATCAGGGCCTCGCGTGCCGGGTCGGGAAGGACCAGGTCCTTCCTGGCAAGTGTTTCGGAGAGTATCCGGCGACGGGCTGCACGGGTCGCCGGGGTTGTTCCCTCAGGTCTTTCTCCCGGAAAGAGCGCCATGACCTGGCCGGGGTCCAGCGTGCTTCCGTTCCCGATCCTTTCCAGTGCTTCGACGATGAACTCCTCGGAAAAACCGTCCGTCCTGGTTACGATCTCCTCAGAGACCGAACCCTCGATGGGCATTGAACGGGTGTGGATCGACAGGATCTTCCTCCTGTCGACGGTATCAGGCTCGCCGATAAAGACGAGCCGGTCGAACCGCCCTGCCCTGAGAAGGGCGGGGTCGACGATGTCGGGCCGGTTGGTCGCACCCATCACCACGACGTCCTTCAGCTCCTCGAGTCCGTCCATCTCGGTGAGGAACTGGTTGAGGACACTTTCGATGACGTGACTGTCGCCCGTGGAGCCCCGGGCAGGGGCGATCGCATCGATCTCGTCGAAGAAGATGATGGCCGGCGCGACCTGTCTCGCCTTCTTGAATATCTCCCGGACGGCCCGCTCGCTTTCGCCCACCCATTTCGACAGGATCTGCGGGCCCCTGACCGCGATGAAATTGGCACCGCTCTCGTTTGCAACGGCCTTTGCGATGAGGGTCTTCCCAGTGCCGGGCGGTCCGTACAGGAGCACTCCCCTCGGGGGAACGATTCCCAGGTCTTCGAACCGCTGGCGGTCCGTGAGCGGGTACTCGACCGCCTCCCTGACCTCCTGCTTTGCCGCCTCGAGACCGCCGACGTCCTGCCAGCTCACGTGGCTTACCTCCAGCATGACCTCCCGCATGGCCGAGGGGCTCACGTCCCGGAGAGCCGTGCGGAAGTCCTTTCCGGTGACGAACATCCGGTCGAGGACCTCCTCGGGGATCTCCTTCTCCTCAAGGTTGATGTCCGGGAGATAGCGCCTGAGCGCCCGGATCGCGGCCTCCCTCCCCAGGGCGGCAAGGTCGGCGCCCACGAAACCATGGGTCTGCTGGGCGAGGACGTCGAGCCTGACATCCTCGGCAAGGGGCATGCCCCTCGTATGGATCTTCAGGATGTCGTTCCGGTCTGTCTCAGCCGGGACCCCGATCTCGATCTCCCTGTCGAACCGGCCCGGGCGGCGAAGGGCGGGATCTATGGCGTCCAGCCGGTTGGTAGCCCCGATCACGACCACCTGCCCCCGGTGCTCGAGGCCGTCCATCATGGTCAGGAGCTGGGCGACGACGCGTCGCTCGACCTCTCCCGTGACCTCCTCCCTCCTCGGGGTTATCGAGTCAAGCTCATCGATGAAGATGATGGCCGGAGCATTGGTACGGGCCTCCTCGAAGACCTCGCGGAGCCGCTGCTCGCTCTCGCCATAGTATTTTGAAATGACTTCAGGGCCCGCGACCGAGATGAAATGGGCCCCGCTCTCGTTTGCAACGGCCTTCGCAATCAGGGTCTTTCCGGTACCCGGGGGCCCGTACAGGAGGACACCCTTGGGAGGTTCTATCCCGAGCTTCCTGAAGAGCTCCGGGTGCCGGATGGGGAGCTCGATGGTCTCGTGCAACCTCTGGAGCTCGTCCTTCAAGCCCCCTATGTCCTCGTACGAAATGCGCTTGACCCCTTCAAACCCTTTCGCAGGTTTTTCCGAGAACTCGACCCTGGTGTTCTTCGTGATGATGACGGCGTTCTCGGGTTCGATTTCTATGACCTTGTACGCGATGAGCGACGGCTGGATGAAGGGCAGCCCTACCATGATGGGGAT
>CAZGXZ010000093.1:0-9745 GCA_964530035.1 uncultured Methanoregulaceae archaeon | reverse complement strand
AATCGCTAAAGACTCAAAAGTACCAAAATCGTGCCCTAAACAACCCTGATACAGGAATCGCCTACAGCCTGTCCTGGGTATTGCATGCAGGAAGAGATGGAACGATGACAGTAAAACTTCCATCTTCATTTTTCATCATGAGGGCGGTGTATCGGATTCCTGAAGTATAGGGGATCATTTCTTCATTATCTCTTTATAACAAGCTTGTTCGCAACTTCACCCGGACGTAAGAAACTGACCTCTCCATTCCTGTATCACACGCCGGGTTTCTTCTCCACGTCCACGGCACCCCTGCGGGATGACTGGAAAAGCCAGTAGCCGGCAAGCCCGGCCCCGAAGACGACAAGGATGATGGCGAGGATGGAGAAGACCGACAGCGGCGGGGGGACGCCACCCGTTGATACGACCGATCCTTCGAGTCCTTCCCCTCCTGCAGTACCCCCTGACAGGAGCGGTGCGAGGAGGTACGCGGACCCGCCGGCACAGAGGATTAGGCCGAGGAGGGCGGCATACCGGGTGAAAAAGGTCCGGAGGTCGACCTTCTTCGGAGAGACGACAAAGACCTGATCGCGGAGCTGGTAGAGGCGGATGACCCGGCCCTTCTCACTGTATTTCGTCCCGGCCACCTCGATGATGCCGGCCTTCTGGAGGTTGCCGATGTGGTACTTCACGTTGTTGATGGGGATGTTGAGCTTTTCCGAGAGGACGGACAGCGAGGTCGGACCGGACCGCATGAGGTTGACAATCTCTCCCGCCACCGGGTGGGATATCGCCTTGCCAAGATTTTGTGCCTGTTCACAGCCCGGGTCCAGGACGACGACCTGTTCGTCGGCCTCCTGCCCGGTCTCCTGTTCAGCCTGCATGAAAAGCCCTATTTATGCGATCTGGTTTGGGGCGGGCGGCATAAAGAGCTGCTGGTCATGCAGCTCCTTCGCCTGTCGTCCCGTCCCCGAACCCGTCGCGGTAGCTCACCAGGAGGATGAAAAAGAGGGCCCATGGGAGAAGCAGGCCCGGGACAAGGCCCCCAGGGATGTACCCCATGAACAGGTTGTAGAAGGAGTGGATGGTGACAGATATGGCGAAAAGCCCGAATATCACGGGGAACAGGGTCTTTTTGGGCATCCCGGCAAGCAGGAGGAGGCCAAACCCCACGAGGGCCGCCGCCGAGCCGTGCATGACGGAGCTCGATGCCGACCGGGCGGCTGCGAGGGCGGCGGCCTCGAACCCGGTCAGCTGGAGCGAGATGATCCGGTCGAGGGTCTCAACGATGGAAAACCCGAACCCCGATGCCATGGCATACCCGAGGAGGCTCACCCGTACCTTCTCATCGCAGAACAGGCCGGCCACGATGACCGGGGCCACAACCAGGAGTCCCTCTACGACCGGGCCGGCCCCGATATCGACATACCGGGGACCGGGGAGGTAGCCGATGATGGCCTCAAGGACGAAGCTGGCCGCAAGCCCGGCGAAATACCCGTAGATAAGGAACATGAGAGTCCTCCGGCCGTCACCCTTCATGAACGGGAGGAGGAGCAGGAGGGGGATGGACAGGGTGATCGCGACGGCGGTGATCATGCTTCACCCCCCCGGGCGAGTGCCGCTGCTCCGATAACAACGAGGGGGAACGCCGCCATGACGACCGGTCCGTTCAGGAACGCCAGCGGTGACGTGAGGGCCCAGGCCTCGCGGACCGCGTTTCCTGCCATCGCGATGCAGTACAGGACGGTGCCCAGTGCGAAGACGGGTGCCCGGTCCCTGGACCGGACCGCACCTGCCGAACAGGCGACCGCAGGGATGAGGTACAGGAGGACGTACAGCAGCGGGTCTCCCGTGAACGCTACGAGGAGCACGAGGGCAAGGGTGCCGGCGAGGACCGCCGCCGTCAGCTGGTACACCCTGGCGGGCGGGACGCCCCGGCCCACAGAAACAACCAGCATGGCTGCGAGGAAAAAGAAAAATCCAAGGAATCCCGCATCAGCCACCCCGGGGACGAGGTCCGTGCCGACGGCCATGAACGCAGCGTACCAGAGAAGGTTGGAAAGCGCCCACCCGGCGCACCCGAGGGCCGCCAGTGCGTGGACCGTCCTGTGCGGGGGGCGGGCAAGCCAGGCTGCAGCGACGAGTGCTGATACGAGGGCGGAAACGGTCTGGGCAGCGTTGCTGACTGCGACACCTGACGGCAGGGTGACAAGCGCAATGGCAACAGGGACTGCCAGAAACACCAGACCATAGAGCACCGCGGTCTCCCGCCTGAACTGGCGTTTTCCTTCCTTTAACCCCGGAAGCATGGCCCAGGCACACCCGTTACGAGGTATGGAAAAGCCCTCCTGTCATGGACCACACCTTTCCCGTGGGCCTTCATTGCTCTTGAATGCCGGGGTTTCCCTTCCGGTGTGCGCCACCTCCGTCCCGGCCCGGCTGTGCCGGGTGACCAAAAAGGAATTATATGGCATTTTTTCCTGATCGAAGGCGTTATGAGTGAAAAAAAACTCTCACTCAACATCTGGTTTATCCGGGAGAGAGTCCAATTCTGTTCAGCCACTCCCGACAGGGAATGGGACAAGGGAAGAGATATACCATGAACGGAACACACATCATCGCCTGCTGCGCCCTGGTATGTGCCGCACTGGCACTCACCTGCTGCCCGGTCTCCGCCGTCATCCTGGAGACCGCATACACCGGGACCGTCACCGGCCTGAACCCGGCCGCCGGTACCATGACCATCGATGCGACCGCCAGGTACGGCATCGACTACACGGAATCTGGCGCGGTTGCGTCCTGGAACCCGATCACACCCGTATCGCAGACCGGCACCGTCCCTGACAAGGCCGTGTTCACCCTCATAAGGAAGGGCGACACGGTCCGTGCCGTGAACCTCGGCGGAGACAACGGTCCCTGGATCACGGTCGCAAAGGTCAATACCTCTGAAAAGACCGCGGTCGTCCAGGCAATCATCGGTGAACCGCAGGAAGGATTTGCGGCCCTCCTGCCGGGCAACCTCACGATCTCCTGCACGACGACCCCGGACTGTAAAAAGTACAACACCTCCATGGGGACTGTCGCCCCGGCGCTCTCGGCCGGCATCACCCTGACGAAGGACGGGAAGAAGGTCATGTCCAAGGTGTTAAAACCCGGGGCAAGCATGACCTACAAGGACAAGACCGGAAACGGCGCCACCGTCCGCTTCGTGAAGGGTCAGGCCTTAAGCAGCAAATGCAAGAGCGGAAGCGGCATGATGACCGGGCCCCAGGCGGTATCGGTCTTCGTCATAACCCCGGTAGCAAAGATAAAATAATCCCCATTTCCCTTTCAAACCCCCACCTCCAGCCTTCTTTTTTTCCTTTTTCCGGCTCCGGGACTTCCGGGGCTTCATGACTCCATTGACCTGAGCCCTTCCGTTTCCGGTCCCGCTGTTCACCAGGAAGGCTCCCGTCAGTTGCTCTTTCCACCTGGACGGGACATGAAGGGTCAAGCAGACAGGCCTCCCGGAGTGACCACAGGCCGGAAATCTCATGGCACCTCATCCACGGAATGGAGTGAACCTGATGGTCCCTTGTATAATGCCACCATCGGGGCTGGAAACTTCCCCGGGATGCCACTCTATCTGTCGACCGCCCCGCACGTGCCGGGGACCCCCTGGCATTCCAGTGTGGCGACCTGGAGGTCCGTCCTTACCAGGACCGGCACAGGGTCATAGGCAGGACAACGGCCCTGTTTCAAAGGTTCAGCCTATAATTCCAGGGTCCCGGAAGAGAAGAGCCTGCCCGGCCGGGCACCTGTCCCACCGGAGATAGGGACCAGGACTAAAACGAATATAATCGTCCGGTTATGAATTTCATGCCCTTGAAGACTGCAATTTTTCTTTCACTCAACGCTTCCTTTATTCCCTGCCGGGTCAATATAACGATTAGCCATTCCTGGACCAGGGATGGTGAGTTAAAGGGACCAGGTCTGTATGATGTCCTATCACCATGGCATGGGGGGGTGTATCCCCGCCTGCGGACATGCCATGACCGGCCAGACCGGAAACCGGACGCCTCCAACCCCCTTCACCCGGACGGCGCCGGAGACCGGACACGGCCGGTCCGGGACGTCATCCACCGCAGAGCCGGCAGACCCGACCGGGGGCTCCTGCCCGGCACAGCCTGTTCCCATGGCACCGGTCCTGTCACGAGGACCCCGGTACCGCCCTGCACCTGCACGCTCCGGCTTCCCGCCGGAATCCGGCTCTGCCATGAAATGCCTCACTGCAACCCGGGCGCAACCGGTTGACGACAGGTGCCCCAACCCGGAAGAGCCTGCCGGTCACCACCATATGTATTGCACGACCCTTGACCCGGCCGGGGCGGACCCGGCCAGAAAATATCCCAAAAGACGCCATTCGCATCATTCTGCGGCCCGGAACGTCCATCTCCTCCGCGGTTTCCCGGTCATTCCGGGACGGGAACCGGCCTCCACTCTCTGGAATACTCGTCAGCACACACGGACGCGGGAGTGACTTCCCCGCGGTCACCGGGGACACCACCGTCCCTGGCACGATACCCCCCGATACCCTCTTTTTTGTGACCGCCCTGCAACACCCGGAGAAGAGACTCCCGGGTCATAGAAGGACCCCCTGACCCCCGGTCCACTCACGGATCAGGGACTGTCTTCAAGGTCTCGGGCAAGTTCAGCGATACGGGAGAGCGCCAGCAGCGCGTCCTCGCGCTTGATGTCCGGCCGCCTCGAACGGACGAAAGCAAAAAAGTCCTCGACAGGGCCTTGGGCGGTACCTTCACCGGCCCGTGCGCAGATACGGGCATAGGTCCTGTCAGGGTAGTACATCGCTTCAGCCGCGGCGATGATGGCGCACCCGGACTCGGGGGATATGATCCCTTCGGCTTCTGCCATCTCCACAGCATACCTTATGTTCACGAGCGGTTCTGAAAGGGAAAGGCCGCTTTCCGGGTCGTAGACCAGTGCGACCTCGTCATCAGCCACGATCTCACCGCTCCGGTACCTCCGGTACACCTCTCCGACACCTTCCATGCCAAGTCCGTCCATCTCGGAGGCGCGGAGCGCTCCCATGCTGGAGGCCCCGACAACCCTGACACCCTGACGGAGTGCCGCAAGGATCTCGCGGTGGCCGACCGAGCAGTCCTGGAAAAAAACACCGTCGATAAGCCCGATGACCCTCGCGCCGTCAGCGACCGCACGGGGTATGTCCCCCCGGGCCGCCGGGGGCCGGTAATCGGCAGCAAGGACCCGCTCTGCGTCTTCACGCCGCAGGCTTGGTCCGAGGAACACGACGACTTCTGGCATCCCTGCACCTTTTCCCCAGGCGTTCCTGGTCCATCGCATAGACCTCGAGTCCAGGTACGATGACCCGCACGACCGGGACCCCGACCCCGTCGCGGGTCAGGTCGGCGACGAGCACCCGGTCCATCCCCGCCGAGGCAAGCCTGTTGCAGATTTCATTGATATCCTCGAGGAAATCATCGGTGTCACAGGAGTGGATGTCCTGGAAGGCAACCTCCTCCTGCGCCTCGTACCAGTACCGGTTCAGGCGTTTCACCCGGTCATACCCGATCTGCCGCCTGAAATTCGCCTCGGTCGTGTCCTCCCGTGCCCCGTGGATCTGGGTCAGCCGGCTCTGCGCGACCTCGGTCAGTGCACGCAGGACGGCGATCCCGGCATTGGTGTGTGTCCCCATCCCGATGGTCAGGAGCGCCGGGTCCTTGAGGACGGGATCGTCGGCTGCCGCGGCGATGGTCGGGATACCGAGGTCGCTCGTAATATTTCGGAGGACCACGTTGACACCTGCGGCAGCGAATTTCCCGAGGAGCTCCTCTGCAAGTCCCCCCTGGACACCGGTAACCTGCGGGCCGGTGTTCCGGGTCACCTCGGCGAGTGACCATGCGTCACGCTCGATGACCTCAGCGAGAGCGTGGAAGACCGCTTCCTCGAGTGTGTTCCCAGATGCGATCCCGTTCGTGTTGGTCCTGAAGAACGGCCCGAATGACCGTGCGGCAGGGTGGAAGACCGCATGGGCCGGGACCATCATGTCAAGGCCTGATACCAGGTCAAAAGCCGGGAACCAAGGGAGGGGGCGGTCGGGGTCGGCATTTTCCGGAAGTACCAGGTCACCGGGGAAGACCGCCATGTGTGAGCCGGCTATCTCGCCATACGTCCCGAATTCCGTTTTTCTCCCGCCAGGCTCGGCAGAAAATCGCTCGATCCCTTCCATCACGGCGGATACCCGTGCCTCGACCGGGGTTGCTCCTTTCCCGTTGTAGACCGAGATCGCACCTTCAAGAGCGGTTGGCCTCATGCAGGAGAAGACCGGGATCCCTATACGGTCAAGGTTGGTGATATCGGCGATACGGGTGATGCCACTCTCCGCCGCCTTCGGTTCTACGCGGGAAAGGGTCTCCTCAGGCGACACCGCCCTCTGGGTCTCGTTGCGGTAGGCTTTCCTGCAAGGCTTGAGCTGCATGGGGGGTCAGTTCAGGAAAGGTTGGTAGTACAGGGATTACTTCGTTTCGGAACAACCATTCCTCCCCGGTGAAGCGGGCCTGGAGGTCACCAGGTCACGGCCACCATCCATGAGGGGGCTGCCTGGTACCAAAGCAGAGAGAAAGCCTCTCTCTTCAAACCGCTGCCCCTGACCTGTCTCTATTGTCCTGACACCCTACATGAGGTTGTCAATAGCCGATATCACGCACTGCAGGGTCTTGATGCGGGCATGGAGCTTGTCCCGGGACTCGATGACCGTCCATGGCGCCTTTTTCGTGCTCGTATTGTCGAGCATGTCGTCAACGGCTATCTCGTACTGGTCCCAGCGGTCCCGGTTCCGCCAGTCCTCTGAGGTAATTTTCCACTGTTTCCTCGGGTCCCCCTCGCGCTGCCTGAACCGCTCGAGCTGGGTCTCGTTGTCAATTTCCAGCCAGAACTTGACGATGCCCCCGCCATGGTCGACAAAGGTCTCTTCCATCTCGTTTATCTCGCGGTACGCCCGCTGCCACTCGTCCTTCATGCAAAAGCCCTCCACGCGCTCGACGAGCACCCGGCCGTACCATGAGCGGTCAAAGACGGTGATATGCCCTTCTTTCGGGAAGTCCTGATAAAACCTCCAGAGGAACGGGTACGATTTCTCGGTCGCACTCGGGCTCCCCACCGGGGCCACCCGGTACCCCCTCGGGTTCATCCACCTGACAAGGCGCATTATGGTACCGCCCTTCCCGGCGGCGTCCCAGCCTTCAAACACGATGACCAGGGGTATCCTTCGCTTATAGAGGAGGTAGTGCCGTTCATAAATCTGCTGCTGCAGCTTCGGAAGGAGCGTGTCATACTCGTCGCGGGAGAGGGAAAGCGAGAGGTCCACGTCGCGGATTGCTGATTTTTTCCGCGGTTTGAAACGGCCATCAAAGACCATTTTTTTCTCCTTCCCAGCCTTTTTCAAGGCTTTTTCGAGCTCCCCGATAACCTTTTCATAAACCGACAGGGTGGTATGACGCAGGTCCTTCGCGCTGATAATGGTCCATGGCGCGTTGTCCCGGTCAGTCTCCCGTATAAAGTCCTCGATGATGGGTTTGTACTGGTCATAGTGGCGGTGAAAGTCCCAGTCACCGCGGGTGACGGTCCAGGAGCGGAGGAAATCATACTCACGTTCGATCATCCTTTTCTCCTGTTCCCCCTTGGTGATGTGGAAAAATAACTTGAGGATGAGCATCCCGTCATCAGTGAGCTGGCGCTCGAAATGACGCATCTGGGCAGTATACCGTTTCACCTCGTCCTTCCACCCAATCCCGTTCACCCTCTCGGCAAGGGCACGGCTGTACCAGGACCGTGCAAACAGGGTGATCCTCCCCCGGGACGGGACGGCTTTCCAGAATCGCCAGAGGAGCGGCCGCAACTCCTCCTCGTAGGTCGGCCGGCCGCTCGATACCACTTCGAAGCCACGGGGGTCAAGGAACTGGACGAGCTCGTTGGTCACATGGGTGATACCGGAAGCGTTCCAGCCCTCTATCACAACGACGACCGGGAGGCCGTCATCGCGGCACGCCCGCTGGAGCTCGCCCAGACGGTTCTGCAGCGGTGAAATCCTGCGTTTATACTCCTTTTCATCAATGACCGGGCCTTCGTCGTACTGTTCAAGCAGGGTAACCACCTCGGGGGCAGGGGTCTGTCTATGGTGCAGGATCGGACGGCAGAAGTATAAAATCCCACGGATTCGGGTGTCCCCCCGATGGATCTCAAAAAAACGCATGTGAAGGGACAATCGCTTTTCGACTGCCTCTCACAGCGGGGGGTCAGATCTGGAGGACATCGCCCGTACCCTTCTTCTGGGCAGGGTTTTCGGGAGAGAGGGAGTCGATCGCGGCAAGCAGGTTTCTGACCTTTTCTTCGTTAAAAAGGCTTGAAAACGCCTCTCCTTCCCCTGAGTTCATGACGATGACTCCCTGGCGCTTGAGAGGTTTTCCTGACTCTCCCACGGGGTTGATCTCCACAGCGAGCCGTGCCGACCTCCTGCCGCTTGCGGGCAGCCTGATGATCGAAACACCGGTTACCGAAGTGGGTTTGCGCTCCCAGTCGGCGCCGTTCTCAAGGAACTGGCGGAGGTTATCCAAGATTTCCATGGTTAAGCCTCGTCACCGGTCGGACAAAAGGCTATCTCCCGCGGGGTGAAAGTGTTCACCATGACGGGCGGGGCGCCAGGTGTGACCGGCACCGCGACCATGCCGGACGTACTGGAGTTCTATTACGGGAGTTTCAACGGCCCTTCCTTCTATGTCCATCTTGAGGACGGGACCCTCATC
This sequence comes from uncultured Methanoregulaceae archaeon, assembly GCA_964530035.1. Lineage (GTDB taxonomy): Archaea > Halobacteriota > Methanomicrobia > Methanomicrobiales > Methanospirillaceae > KLAP105. The sequence goes on along the minus strand of CAZGXZ010000093.1, from coordinate 947 downwards.
TCTGAGTCGTCCAATGGGGGTGTCTTTCCTGCGGACCGGACATATTCCTGTCCTTCTCCTGGTGAATGGGAGGCATTTTTTACATCGATAGCTCCCGCGGAGGTCTTTTCATGGCTCCCGGAATATCCGACGGCACATGGCTGCTGCCAGGCGACCTACTGGCACCTGACGCTCTGTACGCCGGACCGCCAGGTCACTTCCAGGGGTTCGGATTCCCGGCCTCCTCATACCCCTTCCTGCCCTGACCCTCTCGGGGCGGTTCTTTCCGCCCTGCGCCGGCTCACGGGCGACCGGGTTTTGATGCCCGCACAGGGTACATGAAGTTCCAGGAAACGAAAACGATCTGAAACGTGAACTCCACTGAATCCGTTGTCAGGGTCCCTGCAGGGCAGCCCTTTGACCTTGAAGGCACTCTCACCTGCGGCCAGGCATTCCGGTGGTGCCGCGATGGCGAAGGCTGGACAGGGGTCCTCAACGGCCGGACGGTCCACCTTGTCCAGCACGGGCGGGCCTTGCGGGCCAGGGGAATTGGACCGCGGGAAATGGACCGGTACCTCAGGCTGTCCCTTGACGTCACGAAGATCCATCGGTCCATCGACAGGGACCCCCTGGTGCACGATGCCATCAGGAGGTTCGGCGGGACCCGTATCCTCGACCAGGACCCGTGGGAGTGTCTCATATCGTTCATCTGTGCCACGAACGCCAATATTCCGGTTATTACCAAGAGGATAGGACTTATTTGCAGGAGGTTTGGCGAACCTGTCCCGGGCGGAGGTTTTTCATTCCCGCATGCTGAGGCGCTGGCGAGGTCCTGCGAGTCCGACCTCCGCAGCTGCAGCGCCGGGTACCGGGCCGGTTATATCTGCAGCACGGCAAAAATGGTGGCCGAAGACCCAGGGTGGGCTGATTCCGTACGGGAGGCGGAATACCACGAGGCCAGGGAACTG
>CAZGXZ010000092.1:0-9914 GCA_964530035.1 uncultured Methanoregulaceae archaeon | reverse complement strand
GTAGGTAAATCTGTCTTATATTCAATGACGTGCGTCCACTTAAGGGTTATGACCTATGAACCAGTCCCGGAATGCGGCCAGTGCCCGACCGCGATGGGATACCCGGCTTTTTTCTTCCATTGTCATCTCAGCAAGGGTCCGCCCCTCCCACTCAAATATGGGGTCATACCCGAATCCTAAGGACCCCCTGGGGGGTACTATCATACCGTCAATCCTTCCTGAAAAGGTTTTAACGACGCTTCCATCGGCATAAGCAATCACGGTTTCAAACCAGGACGCCCTATTCTCAACACCTTCCATGAGCTTCAGGATACCGTCATTCCCGAGGGTTTTCATGACATACGCAGCACACGACCCGGGAAAGCCGGAGAGTGCCTGGATGAAAAATCCCGTATCATCGACAATGAGGGGACCATGTACCATTTCGAAAGCATACCTGGCTTTTTCACGCGCGATAACCGCAATTTCCTCGTACCGGTACTCCGGGATTTCAAGAGGTTCATGCTCAACCCGTGCGGCATCCCCAAAAAAAGCGGTGACTTCCTGAGCCTTGTGTGGATTGCTGGTGACTACGGTGATCTTTATAAGTATCGCCCCCGTTCCTCGATCTCCTCTTCACGTTTCAGCACCGCCGGCCCATCGGCAAACACGGAGCAGTAACCTTCGGAAAAAGCAGTGATCAGTTCCCCTGAGTCCTGAACGGTGCTTTTCAGGGTCTGGAAGAAGACATGTACATCTGTACCCCGTGCCTCGGTCTCCCTTGAAACATGGGCAAGACCAAAATCAATGAGTGTGCACCCGCCGTCCCGTGTAAGGATGTTCCGGGTTGTCAGATCACCGTGCACGATGCCGGCACCATGGAGCGTTCCGACGACCTCGCCTGCCCTGCGGACCAGCGCAGGGAGGGGAGATACCGCAAGAGGCACTCCCTTTATGAACTCCATGACGAGGGTATCCCCGGAGATGTCCCTGATAACCGGTGTTGGTACGCCGGCTTTCCGCGCTTCAGACAACAACCGGGCCTCTGCACGGGTCCTTTCCTGGATGAGCCGGGCATCAAGGCTTTTTTCACGGTACCTTTTTGGGACACGCTTTTTTTCAGCATAGCCATCCCTGAATGTTACAACCGCCTCTGCCCCGTGCCATGACCCGGGTAGCGCTCCCTGGCCTTCATTTGCAACATCCTGCCTCCACCCGACAATGACCTGGTCTGCCCTGTATGAGGGGTTCACGGCTGAAGCCGCGACTTCAAGGAGCTGCCCAGCCCCAAGCATGAGCTGACCGGTATAGGCGATCATCGCACCGTTGTCCCCCATGTAGGTAGGTTTTGGGACATGAAACGAGGCACCCCGCTCTTCGCACATGCAGCCGAGCATTTCCTGGAGCCGCCGGTTGACGCCAACTCCCCCGACAAGGAGCAGCTCATCCTTGGCAGTTTGGGATAATGCGCGCTCGGCGACTTCGGCACACATCGCAAAAGCAGTTTCCTGGAAACTCTTGCAGATGTCCTCCACGGGGAGATCCATGGCCCTCGCAGCGGACAGAAGACCTGAAAATGCGAGGTCCATACCCTTGACAGTGTAGGGAAGGACGTGGTATCTGCCCGATTCGGCAAGCCTTTCGATATGAGGGCCTCCGGGGTGAGGGAGGCTGAACCCCCGGGCCAGCTTGTCGAGGGCGTTACCAAGACCTATGTCGAGGGTTTCCCCAAAGATCCTGTACCTCCCGTTCATATAGCCGATGACCTGGGTATTGGCACCGCTGACATAGAGTACGACGGGATCCGGACATCCCGTTGCATACCTCCCTATCTCCACATGGGCGACACAATGGTTTACCCCCAGCAGGGGGACCCCGAGCGAGAGCGCAAGAGCACGAGCCGCAGTCCCGACTGTCCTGAGGCAGGGGCCAAGTCCGGGTCCTATTGAAAATGCGACGGCCTCGATCAACGAGGGTTCACCGATCACCTTTCCGATGACCTCTTTTATGACTGCCGCGTGGTGCTGCGCCGCCTCGCGGGGATGAATGCCTCCTGACGGGGGGACGTAGGGGTGCTGGGCCAATGCAAGAAGGTCGTCCTCAAAAAGAGCTGCGCTGACGTTCCATGCGGTGCCCTCGAGTCCAAGCACCCTGGGACGTCTCATTGTGGCGATTATTTCTTAAACTCAGTATATCCGCACTTACCGCAGGCGGCCCTGTCCTTATGGTCAGCCATGATGACTCCGGGTCCGCACCTCGGACAATACCGCTTGAGCACGGTAACCGTCTGGCCATCAACCTTGAAATAGGACCCGCGCCTGACACCACTATCCTTCGCTTTTTTTGCTGCCATACCTTATACCGCCTCTTCCTTTGGTTTGGGGATGCCCCGTGCCATCAGGAATTCAGGTTCAGTCCGCTTTTTCGCTTCCTCGCTGTCATATATACGGGCCGTACAGCTGAGATCTGAACGACCGAAGTGGGTCCGGAGAGAGTCAAGGACAAGAAGGGACTCAGGGGCATTGAGCATTGCCGCCAGTTTCGCACCGATCATCATCCGGGAAGGAGTGGCCCCGTCGTGAGAGACGGCAAACTCCACCTCCCGGCGTGCCAGCAGCTCGTTCCTCCTGTCCGATGTGATCGTTATATCCATGAGATATCCCTCTATGGTTCGTGCTCTGCAATATTAAAACCAGATCCCTTTACCAGAGGAGCATCCTGTCAGGAAAAATACAGTTACAGGCCCTTGGAAATGCTTATTCATCGATAAAGTGTCCAAGCAGTTCCCTCGCCCTGCAACGGGCCTGCTCGTCGATAATGCAGGTGACAACACCTTCGCCAGGCTGGCCATAGAGCAGAACTGCACCCTCTTCACCTTCCAGGACAAGTGGAATGACTGCAAGGTCCTCTTCGCCATCCACCTTGATGTGCGAGGGGGGCGCGGCAAGGGCTGAGGCAATAGCAGAGAACAGATCGGTCGTCAGACATCCTGCGGGATTTTTAGCAGGAATCACATTCGCATTCGTCACCGTTACCGGGGCACAGGGCAAACGCAGGGTAAAACCGTCGGTGATCAACACCGAGGGAGTGATTCCCCGGGCCACCAGATCGGTGCTCACCCGGTCCCCTACCGTGTAAACAGTCCGGCCTCTGATGAGGGGGAGGACGGTATCAAGGGAGGTATGCAGCCTGCCGAAGGGTTTTTTGAAAAGAACCCGGCTGGTACCCCTGATACGGAGCATCAGCGGACCTTGAGGGCATACCGGCCTGCAAGCTTGATATTCATCCGCCGGGCGACCTCGGACTCGTCCGGTTTTATGATGATAAGGTATCCTGCCCAGTCGGTTGAAAGAGTGCTCCCGCCACAGATCGCACAGGCCTCACCATCGATAACCCGGTGACACTCACGACATACAGGGGCCTGTTTTTTCTTACCTGCCGGCACGCTGACCCTTCTCCTTCTCGGCTTCCTTTTCCTTCTCGTGTTTGAGGTCTTCCTCAAGCCATACAAGGGTCCCGAGGCCGGCCTGCCTCATTGTGAGGCCGATCTTGCTGTCACGCGGTTCCCTTTCGTTCAACGACAAGGTCACCACCCGCGCCCTGACGATGTCATCGACACCAATCGACCTCTTGGAGTCCTGGCAGATAAGACGCGAGTTTTTCTCGTCATAGTTGATGTATTCATCGCTGATCTGGCTTACGTGAAGCATGGCATCGATGGGACCGAGCGAAACGAAAGCACCGAAACTTGTTGTTTCCACAACAATCCCTTCAACGACTTCCTGGAGACCAAGCCTGAGCACAACTCCTTCAAAACTGACATCATAGTAGACTGCGCCGTCACCAGGGATGATCTCGCCCTCCCCGATATTCATGACCCGGGTTATTGCGATGAAAATCCCGATTTCCTTGTCGATGCTCCCCTCCAGCTGCTCCTGAAGCACGTCGAGGATAACAGAACGGAGCTCCTCCCCGAGCCGCTGGGGTGGTACCCGGACCTTATCTTCAAGAACCATCCTATAATACACAATACCACCGTCCTTATCTCAAAATTTCCAATTTTTGTCGGTTTCTTAATGAAACCACGGTTATCCCCCGTGATAGCAGGATACCCCGGAGCTCACGGTCGTTTGTCACCACCGGACACCCCCCACCCTGCGCACAGGCAGCGATCTCCTCGTCGACGCATTCATGCAGCCCAGGGTCCATGACCGTGCAGGAATCCAGCAGTTGCATACCAACCCGGGCAGCTGCCGCTTCTTTTCCATGTCCATCGGCCAGATGTCTGATCTCTTCCACTACGCCCGAGGTAACGGCGGGTGTCACACGACCAAAAAGGCGCCTGAGCTCATCCATGAGGTCAATCCTGAACTGGAACGGCATCATCAGCGCATTCGTATCCAGGAGTACGATCATTCGGTCAGCGTCCCCATCCCTATGAGCCGCCAGCGTCCCCCAACCTGCCGGCTGATTGCAATCCTCGCCCCTATCTCTGCACATACCGGCCGTTTCAGCGTTACCTCGACGGAATCCTTCTTGTTGCTTGTGACGATCCCAACGGTTACGGCGGTACCTACCGAGAGCATGAGCGGTTCATGGTGTTTCAAAGGCTCGATGACCTGTTCATTCGTGGCTCCCACGACCCGCTCCATCAGGGTGACCTGGAATTTCAGGCGGTCCCATACCGGCGGGAGCGCCCCTGCCCTGCCTGCAACCTGGCCGGCGAGCGCATCACTCTTCGTGAGGGCGGGGTCAAGCTTGGTACCTATCGCCAGGAGTCCCCCTGGCGTCGCGTCCTGGACCTTCTTCGAGCCCTTGTTGATGGTGGTGACCTTGGTCACGATAGGTTCCCAACGGGTGCGATTTTCGGCCTGGACCTGCATTCCAGGTCGTATTTCAATATCATCACCATCATGGATGACACCCCTGATCAGGGAACCGCCGATGACACCTCCCTTGATTTCCTTCCAGTTGCACCCGGGCTTGTTGATATCAAAGGAGCGCGCAATCAGCATCAGAGGTACTGCATCAGGGTCCCGTTCAGGCTCAGGGATAACCTCCGCCAGTACACTCACAAGAGCGCCCATGTTGATGTTCTTCTGGGCAGACACAGGGATAATTGGGGCGCCTTCAGCCACAGTGCCCTTGACGAAGGCACGGATCTGCTCGAAATGGGCTATCGCTTCCTTCTGGGTAACAACATCGATCTTGTTCTGGACAATAACAATCCGCCGTATTCCAACCAGTTCGAGCGCCATCAGGTGTTCCTTGGTCTGTGGCTGCGGGCAGGGTTCGTTTGCGGAGATGACGAGCATCGCACCATCCATGAGTGCCGAGCCCGAAAGCATCGTTGCCATCAGGGTTTCATGACCAGGTGCATCAACAAAGGAAACCGAGCGGATGGGCTCGGCCTTTCCACCACACGCGGTACAGACAGATGTGGTGGAGTATGCGTCCGAACCCGTGCACTGGGGGCACTTATAAAAGATGGCATCGGCATATCCGAGCCGGATGGATATACCCCGCTTAATCTCCTCACTATGCCGGTCTGTCCAGACACCGGTGAGGGTGTTGACGAGGGTTGTCTTTCCATGGTCGACATGCCCTACAACCCCAATATTAGTGCCCGGTATTGTGATATCGTGCAACGGCTATCGAACCTCCCTATGGTATTGGAAATGCTCGTACTTATATATGCCCCGTTAGGAGGGGAACTGAAGACTGACACTCTATCCTACGTTTTCCCGGTTGTCTTGTTATTTGGGGCTTGCTACCGTAACCAGGGGCCCAGGGCCCACACAAAACAAACGGTAGAGAAAAGTGATACATCCCTTTTGGACCGTGCGAAAAATTATTCCAATGAACCGCAAGATACAGCATAAGACGGACCTGTTATGACAAAAGACAACGAACTGTCACGGATCGGGATTTCTCTCCCAAAGCACCTCCTGGATAAATTCGATGATATCATCAACCTGAGAGGTTATTCATCCCGTTCAGAGGGTATCCGCGATGCAATCCGGTCTTATATTACCTATTACACGTGGATGTCGGATGTCCATGGAGAACGCCAGGGTGTTATCACGATGATCTATGATCATGAGCAGCGCGGGCTCCTGACCCTGCTTACCGATATCCAGCATGAGTTCATGGGAATAATCCAGGCCACGATCCACTCCCATATCACTCATTCACAGTGCCTTGAGGTTGTCCTGGTCCGGGGTGAGGGAGAGGACCTGAAAAAGCTTGCAGAGCGACTCATGGCGCAAAAAGGAGTGGAATCAGTGAAACTAACGACAATTCCTATAACAGACTAGCCCCCGCCTTCACAGCTCTGGTCTAGGTCCTTGATAGCTTCGCCCATTTCAAGCCCGCTCGTGAAAAACTTCTCTTTTTCCAGCTTTTCCCGGAGCTCTTCATCGGCCACTGTACCCTTCTCACGCACAGCTCCTGCAGGTACCAGGTGGTCAATCCTGTACAGGAGGCCGGTCGTGTCCAGGAGGGCGAATGACTCTCCTTTCTCCTCCTCAATCCTGATCACGGTCCCTGTCGTCCCGGTACGCGGGTAGCGGACCTTCATCCCGATGCTGACCGCTTCCGTTTCCATATCAGGGATATCGCTTTTCGAGCCTATCAATCTGTAGAACTGGACATTAAAGAGAGTCCCGGGGCTACCATATCCCTATGGACCGGATCTGGCCGACCAGTCGACAGGTACTCCCCCGGGGTATACCCCGCCGGGGAGGAAATTCGCGGGTGAGTCCTTCAAAAACAGCCTGGACCGCCTGACCAAGGGACGGTCCGTATCCTCCTTCGAGGACAAGGGCTATCGCGCTCCCTGATGTCTCTGTAACAAGAGAGGTAAGCAGGGAAAAATCACCTGGTATCAGGCGCATACCGCTTTTCGGGTCATCAGCAAGCGGGTCCATCCCGGCCGATATCATCACGAGGTCTGGTGAAAAAGAACGTACCGCAGGAAGAAACGCCTGTGAAAAGACGTATTCATAGTCAGCTATCCCGCAGCCCGGCAGGAGTGGTGCGTTTATGGTGAAACCCTGCCCTTCACCCGTCCCGATCTCATCAACCCACCCGGTGCCGGGAAAAAGGCCTGCACCATGAATCGAGCAGAACAGGACCCTGTCATCCTCGTAAAATATTTCCTGCGTCCCGTTCCCATGATGGAGGTCCCAGTCGATGATCGCGATACGGTCAACTTCCTGAAGGGCATAGAGGGCTGCCACCGCAACGTTATTGAAAAGACAGAACCCCATCGCCTGTTCCCGCCCGGCGTGATGGCCTGGCGGCCTGACAAGGGCAAACGAAGAGCTGCCGTTGAGGGCTTCCTTTGCTGCAAGTACTGCAGAGCCGGCGGCATAGGATGCAACCTCGAACGAGTCTCCCGTGACGTAGGTCATCGGGTCAAGGAAGTGCTCACCATCCCTTCCCGACAGGTCCCTGATGAATGAGATGTGGTTACCGGAGTGGGCTCGCGCAAGGTCATCCACCCCCGCTTTTTCAGGGGGATGGATTACCGTGTCTTCCGGCAGACATTCATGGATGGCAATGATCCGGGAGGCGGACTCGTCATGAAGACCGATGGTGTGGCGGGCGAAGATATCTCCAAAAATAGCACAGGGGGCGTGGTGCATCAGACGGAAAGGCCGCCCAGGACCGCCTCCTCAGATACGGCAACTTCCTTTCCGGCCGGGGTTATCCTGTAGTTCCCAAGCGCCTTCACTCCGACATTCGATCCCGTCGAATAGGGGACGATGAAACTGCCGTTCTCACTTGCCTGCCGGTACGTGAAATTCCTGCCGGCATCGGTGACGAGCGGTATCTCTATTATGCCCTCGCCTGCAATCCTCGCACCTTTCACATATTCAAAAATTTTGACATTTTTTATGTCTTTTGCGGTTGTTTTCGCCCCGGAGCCCTGGGACTCGTGGATCAGCCTGAAATGCTTCAGGGCATCGATTGTCGTCGTAGGTTCGAAGTTGTCAGCTGAAAGGATAACTGCGTGTGTTCCGGCAACGGGGTTCTTGTTGAAAGCGTCAACCTGGGCCTGGGCCTGGTCAGGGGTCATGGCCTCGCCGCGGGTAATGACCGGGTAGGGGTAGCCGTCAGCCCCGTTATCACGGTATTCGATGTAGCTGACGGTCTGCGGGACGACCATAGACCCATCCGTGTTGTGGAGACGCGAGACGAGAGTATGGAAGTACTGGCCTGCGTTTGTCTGGATTGGCTGGTACTGGGACGGGTTCTCAGGGTTCTGCACGAGGAAGATCTGCTGGTACGGGGAAACGCCGACGCTGCTGTTGTACCAGGTCGCCATGGCCCAGAACTTGCCGGTGTCCATGGCAAAATCGGTAATGACATAGCGGGTCCCCTGGTGGTCGGCTATTGCCTGGGCAGACGCCTCGTCAGGGGCCATGAAGAACGACGCCGAGCCGTACGGTCCGGCCACCCCCGCCTGGAACGGGTTTGAATTGGGAATCCTCTTTGAAATGTAGGTTATCTGGTGACCATAGTCCCACCAGGACATGACACCATAACTTCCGTTCGGGTACTGGAAGGAATTTTTATCGTAGATAGTCAGGTAATCAACGCCTGTATCCGGGGTATTCACCCCGAACCACTCGAGTGAACTCTTCCAGTCCTGGTCCATGTAAATAGGCGGGGCGCCCAGCTCCGACGTCAGGGAGATGAGGATAAAAAGCCCGGCAAGCACGACTGCACCAAGTGCAAGAAGCGCTGACCCCCCGGACATGTGTGCCGTCCTCTGGGTGGGCTTTGCCTTCTGGCCTCCTTTCTTTTCCTTTCCCTGAACAGGGACGGTCTTTTCTTCGGTGACCGGTTCTTCGTTCCCATTGAGCCCCTGGTTAAAACGCCTCACAGCCGGGATCTTCTCGAGAGTGTACCCTACAAACAGGGCAGCCAGGACGGATACCGGCACCGCGAGGTAATATTCGTACCTGACGTGCTGGATGGTCGAGTAGAGGATCATCAGCGCCCAGATGAAAATGAAGAGGTAGTCCGCCCTGACCTCGCGTTTCATCCTGACAAGAAGGACAACGAACCCGGCGAGCATCAGGACAAGCCCGAGCTGGAACACTCTTATGGCATCATCGAGCGTCCAGGAACGGGCTTCCTGTACGGTCAGCGCATACGCGTTCTGTCCGAAAAACTGCGTGAACCCTCCAATGAATGTTGAAAAGAAATCCGGAGCTGCAAGGCCGAGGACCCCGAGCAGGGCAAGCCCGGCAACGACCAGTGAACCGAGGTAGAGATGGGGGGACTTCCCCGAGAGGAGACGCTGCAGGATCCACAGGACTGCCGTCCCGGCGAGTATGACGAGGAACACGACCGGCTGACCGATAGTGTAAAAATCGAGCTGGGTCCCGGGCATACGGATCCCAATGGCAAAGAAGCCGATGAACGCAACGATAAACAGGACCAGGTTGATAAGGAGGAGGCCGTCACTCTGGCGGTGGTGATAGGTGTCCCATATAAAGAGTACCAGCGTGAAGATTGCCACGATTAGGGCAAACATCAGCATGGTAGTCATGACATAGAGCCCGAGAAGGAAGGTTATCCCGGTGATGACGCCATAGATGGCGGGCTTGAAAAGGCTTTCACGGTTGTTCAGGGAAACAGGGTTTTTCCTGATATACTGGAGGCTTATAACATAGGCAAGGACGAAAAGTGTCGAAAACAGGACTTCGGCGATATGGTGGTCGAGATATCCAAAGTAGGACCGGTAGAAATACTGTCCTGAAACAACCGCGATAAAGCCCGCTGCGAGAAGCCCAGAAATACCATCGGAGATTCGCTTTGTAAGCCAGAAGACGACCGGGACCATGAGGGCTCCCATGACCGGCGGGACCATGAGGGCAGCGTAGATGATCTCAGGCCGGGTATGAGCCCCTGCAACCATG
>CAZGXZ010000091.1:0-10015 GCA_964530035.1 uncultured Methanoregulaceae archaeon | reverse complement strand
ACTCGTACCAGCGGTTTCCCTGGACGGTGACACACCTGCCCTGGGGCTTTAACCATTGCCTGACCGGGTTGAGCTTGATGTACTTACAGCACCAGCGTTCGTCCTTGTGTGGCGGCCCGATCCGTTCAACAGCCGGCCAGAAGTCCGGTGCGGTAATCACCACGTCAACGCCGGATTGTCTGACAAACTCCCGGGTCTCAGGAAACTCGAGCCCTGTATCAACGAAGTAAGCGGTTTTAACCCCCGCCTTCCGTGCTAGGTACAGGGTGACCGTGCTGTCCTTCCCGCCTGAAAATGAGATGTTGCATACCGGCCGGTCATGCATGTGCTGCCTGATGAACCGGACGGCGTGGCGTTCAAGGTTCTTCAGGTGGACGGCATTTATCGCAATGACATCATCCCAGGACGGATCCGGCCGCAATACCGGGACCACCCTTCCTATCGACCTGATCCTGACAACCCCTTCCTTCAGGAGACCGGAGCCATATTTGTCCCTGAACCGGACGATGACCGGGCCATTGGTAATATCGGTCTGTACTTCGACCTTTTTTCCCCCGATCCGCTTTTCAATGAGACCGGACTGTTCCACTGCACGGGTGATGTCCACGACCCCGCGGGTCGCTTTGCCGAGGAGATAGGAGACAGCCTCCTGGGTCAGGTCGATCTCATGTACCCGGCGGACCGGATCGAAGGTGAGGAGGCCGAACCGGTGGCCATGGATGTAGACCGTGTCTGTGCGATCGAGCCCTCCCGACTTGTTGAGCAGGATAACCCTGGGCAACCCTCCGGTCCCGAAACGTTCGCTCAGGAGCCCCTCAAGGATAGCACGGTCGTGTGAGAGGGCTGGCCTGATATCGTAGGGCTGTTCGAGGAGGATCTCCCGGAGCGGCGAGCCGCAGCGGCAGCTCCGTGCAATGACCGGGAGGTTGCAGCTATCGCACCAGTACAGCTTTTTCTTGACAGGAGGTTCACGGGTCATTCAGGCCGCAGGTGGAAGATATCCGCGCCTCGAGTTCATGTACCTTTTCCAGCCGGCCCTTCGTGGCAGGTATATCCGGGACCGCCCTGCACCCGCCTGTCTTCATGATCGAAACATTGTATGTCCCTATCTGCTTTGCAACGCGGATCGCCTCTTCCTTATCATATGCGATGAGGGGCCGGTAGATGGGAATGTTCACAGCCTCGGACAGTACCTCCAGGTTGTCAAGGGTCTGCGATGCGACCTGGCCGAGCGCCTCACCGGTCACGATACCCCTGGCAGCCTGCTCCCGGGCTATCTTTTCAGCGATGCGGTACATCCGGCGTTTGCAGAAGAGGCAGGTATACTTTTCATATCCTCTCTTTTTCAGCTCGGGTTTTGCACAGGCGAGATATGCATCGTGGACGACGAGGAGTTCCATCCCTGGCTGGTAGCGTCGGAGCACCGAGACAACAGCCCTGCACCTCTCCAGGTTTTTTTCGTCAAGAAACGACTCCAAAGCGATATAGATGGGGATAATCCTGCAGCCCCTTTTCATCATCATCCAGGTCGCCACGGGCGAGTCAATGCCTCCTGACATGAGCGACACGAGGGACCCTTCGACACCCGGGGGAATACCTCCGGCTCCAGGTATCTTTTCATGGTACAGGTAACAGTCCTGGTCGCGAATCTCTACGCGGATCTCCCGGTCAGGCCTTGTCAAATTCACTTTCAGGCGGGGGTATACATCAAGGATCATCCCCCCGAGTTCAGCGGCCTTTTCCTGCGAGGAAAACGCATGTTTTCCAACCCGCCTGACCCTCACTGAAAAGGAGGACGAACGCCCGATCTCAACATTGGCAGCATAGGTAAGGATGGCCTCGTCCAGTTCACGAAGGGCTACATGGACACAAGGTGAAAAGGAGACGATGCCGAAGATATATTTGAGCGATTCCGGGTCCAGTGTCCCGGAAAGCCATATCCTGCCCCTCTCCCGTGTTATGACTACCTCCGGGTTTGCTTTCCGGACCGCGTCAAGGAGGGCGTTTTCCCATGCTCTCCGCACCGGTTCGGACTTGAGGAAGATCTCGGAATAACGGACGATGAACAGGTTGTATTGATGAGTCAAGTCTCCCGGTCCTCCTGCATTATGTAATGAACGTCCCTTGCCTATGATGTAGTTTGTCCATGCATCCTGCTCATCAGGTGATAACCCGCTCCTGGCAGGCCTGCCCGTCTCCCGGCTTACCTCCTCAATTTTTTCTGCCGTTGCATCCGCGGTGATCCTGTTCGTGTTATCCAGAGGCACCTCCTTCACGACACCGCCTGCCCCCTCAACCGAGAGGAACCCGGTATAATGAGCGAGGGCTGACACGATGGCAGGCTCGCCCTTCCCGATAAGAGCATGGGTCACTGCCTGAAACCCCCTCCTGGCGCCAGGTACGACCCGGACCTGGTCCATGTTGACGAACCTGGCCAGGTCCAGGTGAAACTGGTCAATCGCAGGGCGGGTAATCTTGTCGAGCCTGAAGGGCTTGCGGCACTGGTCACAGGTGGAATAACCATCACCATAACTGATGACGGCCTTCCTTGCTTCGAGCGAGAGCCTCCCGGCGGCCTGGATCGGCTGGATGTTCAGCGTATGCTCCTCGCGGGTACGCAGGTCGATTCCTGCGGCGATTCGCGTGTTCCCGGGTATACCATTCCCTGTTTCGATCTCCTGTACAAGCTCCTTCAAGGTGCCAAGCCTGGCTGCAAGTCTCGCTTCCTCATCATCCGACAGGCCTGTCGGGACAGAGTCCCGGAAGACCTGCCTCATCTCCTCGAGGGTGAAGAGTGCTTCAAAGATCTTTTGTACGCGTGGGTCCATGGCCCCTCATATATTGTTTTCAAGAGCCAGGATCCTGATTCGAACCTGAATTGGGCTGATCTGCAGTCAGCTGCGTAGCCACTCCGTCATACCGGCACCATATATTCACAATTGTGATACCTTATGTTTGGCACGGCCCTATAAATACGTTGCAGAGGAGGAACGGCTTGCAGCAACGCATGGCTCATCGGGGATCACGCATAAGTGTGCGCATGATAATCAGGGATGTATGCACCAGGGTTCCAGCGGCTCTGTACCGCTCGACGTGCCCCCGTCGATGCATTCCACGTATCGTGCAAACATGGACCTGATTACCAAGGGGAAAGGGCGGCTCATGCTGTTTGCCGGCGACCAGAAGATCGAACACCTGAATGACGATTTTTATGGGGCCGGGATATCATCCGACGACGCAGACCCCGAACACCTCTTCAGGATCGCGGCCCGGGGGAGAATTGGTGTATTTGCATCCCAGATGGGTCTTATCGCCCGTTACGGGGCTGATTATCCCGACATCCCGTATCTCGTCAAGATCAATGGGAAAAGCCACCTTATCAGGACCGAGCAGCACGACCCTGTGAGCACTTCATGGTGCTCGGTGGAGGATGTGGTACATTTTACCCGGGATAGCGGTCTTCTCGTGGCTGCAGTCGGGTACACGGTGTATCCGGGCAGCATCCACGAAGCCGTCATGCTCCGCGAGGCCGCCTGCATGGTACGGGACGCCCACCGCCACGGGCTGATCTCCATACTGTGGGTTTATCCCCGTGGCCATGCCGTAGGTGATGAAAAGGACCCCCACCTCATAGCCGGGGCAGCCGGTGTCGCCGCCTGTCTGGGGAGTGATTTTGTAAAGGTGAATTCCCCGAAACGTGCCGGTGTCAGCGGAGGAGTCCTCCTTGAGGAGGCCGTGCGGGCTGCAGGACGGACGAAGGTGATTTGCGCAGGTGGATCGGCGACCGACCCACTGGAATTCCTTACCGATCTGCACCGCCAGATCCATGATGGTGGATGTGCAGGGAATGCAACTGGCCGCAACATCCACCAGAAACCGCTTGCCGAGGCCATCAGTATGTGCAATGCCATTGCCGCCGTGACATACGAGGATGCTGCCCCTGACGAGGCATACCGGATCTATACCCGGGGAGTGACGCCCGGATGACAACTATCGGAGTCCTCACGGGTGGTGGCGATTGTCCGGGCCTGAATGCCGTGATCAGGGCGGTGACCCGGGCGGCCTTCGCCCGCGGATGGGGGGTAACCGGTATAAAAAACGGCTGGAGGGGGCTTATCGATGACCATGTGGAAGAATTTTCCACGTTTTCGGTCGCCGGGATCATTTCTCGGGGAGGGACCGTCCTTGGGACATCGAGGACCGACCCGTTCAGAGAGGAAGGTGATGCGGAACGGATCCGCCAGACCATGGGCAGGCATGGAATCGACGCCCTCGTAATAATAGGCGGTGACGGGACGCTCAGGGTAGCCGAAATGATGTACAGGCAGGTCGGCATACCCCTCGTTGCGGTTCCAAAGACCATTGACAACGACATCCTCGGGACGGACACGACCGTCGGTTTTGATACCGCGGTTACCATTGTAACCGATGCCATCGATCGGCTCCACACCACCGCCGAGTCCCATCACCGTATCATGGTGGTGGAGGTCATGGGCCGCGATGCAGGGTGGATAGCCATCATTGGCGGCATAGCGGGAGGGGCTGATGAAATCCTGGTCCCCGAGGTCCCGTTTGATATCGCGGAGGTCTGCCACCACCTGAAGGAACGGTACGCCTCGGGGAGAAAATCCTCCATTGTCGTGGTTGCTGAGGGAGCGGGCCCTGCTGACCCGGAAGCATTCATGTCCGGCCTGACCGCGAGCGATGCAACGGGGCATGAATGCATCATGGGGATAGGGAGCCTCGTCGGGCGGGAGATCCAGCAGAGACTGGGGGTCGAGACGCGGGTCACCGTGCTGGGCCATGTCCAGCGGGGTGGCTCCCCGACCCCGTACGACAGGATCATCGCGACAAGATTCGGGGTAAAAGCAGTGGACGCCTTGTCAGACGCGAGGTACGGCATGATGACCGCCCTTCGTGGGAATGAGATAACGCTTATTCCTCTTTCCTACGTCGTTACCGGCAACAGGAAGGCTGACCTGGAACTATACCGGATGGCAGGGCTCTTCTTCGGGAGATGACAGGTCAATCCCCCTTTTTGCAGGGGATCTGTCCATTTATCGCGCATTTGAGGAGAGATGGATAGTACATGGTCACATATTCCTTGACCATCCTCCGTGCGGAAAAACGCGGTGCGTTTGACTTGATAGACTCCTTCATCATCGAGACCCACCGATGGGGTATCCCGTCCAGGTCGAGGTCGTAGTAGAGGGGTACGACCTGGTGCTCGATGATGTCATAGAGTGCCTTGGCATCACCCGGGGTCCGGTCACCGGGTGGGATATTTGCCCCGAATGCCCAGCCGTTTTTACCATTGTACCCCTCAAGCCACCACCCGTCAAGGATACTTAAATTGATGACACCGTTCAACGCTGCCTTCATCCCGCTCGTGCCGCTTGCCTCGAGAGGAGGTATCGGGTTGTTCAGCCAGACATCGACGCCATGGACGAGATACTGGGCGACCTGCTCACCATAGTCCTCGAAGAACCCGATCCTTCCGCCGTACTCCGGGGACTGGGCAGCACGGTATATCCTCTGGAGTATTCTCTTTCCCTCGTCGTCGGCGAAATGTGCCTTGCCGGCAAACAGGATCTGGACCGGGCAGAGGGGGTTGTTGAGGATCCTCTTCAGACGTTCAGGTTCATGGAAAATAAGGTCAGCCCGCTTGTAGGTGGAAAACCGCCGGGCGAACCCGAGGGTGAGGACCGTAGGGTTCAGGAGAAGGCCCTCGGCAACGAGGTTGAGCGGTTCGTCCTGGAGCTCCGCAAATTTTATCCGCTTCCTGTCCCGGATACGGTTCAGGAGTTTGGACTTGAGCCAGACATGGGTGTCCCAGAGTTCCTTGTCCGGTATCTCGTCGACAAGCTCCCAGATGGCCTGGTTATCATGTTCCTGCTGCCAGTGCGGGATGACCGGGAAGAGGTACCTGTTGAACAGGACCTCCATCCTCGGGTCAAGCCAGGTGGGGACATGGACGCCGTTCGTTATGTAGTCAATGGGAATATCCCCCGGGGAGAGGTCGGGCCAGAGCGACTTCCACATCTCGCGGGCGATTTCGGCATGCCGCCGTGAAACAGCGTTATGGTATCCGGATCCGCGGAGGGCAAATGCGGTCATATTAAAACCGGCAGAAGGATCGAACGGGTGGGTACCAAGACGCATGAACGCAGTCCTGTCGATACCGAGAGTGGGGACATAATGCGCGAAATACCGGTCCATCAGGCTTTCAGGGAATATATCGGTCCCTGCGGGCACCGGTGTGTGTGTCGTGAAAACGGTCGTCCCCCTCACCTGTTCGAACGCATCTGTGAACGGAACCCCCGAATCGACATACTGGCGGACCCTCTCCAGGAGTGCAAAGGCCGGGTGGCCTTCATTGAGGTGGATTGCCGAGAAATCGATGCCGAGTGTATGCAGCACATGGGAACCACCGATGCCGAGGACCACCTCCTGGCGGAGGCGAAGGTCACGGTCCGAGGCGTACAGCCTCGAGCTGATGGACCTGTTCTCCGGAGTATTTCTGTCAATATCGGTGTCCAGCAGGTACAAGGGAATTTTTCCGACCTGAACCTTCCAGACCGCGGCATATATGGGCGGATCGATGAACGGCACCTGGATGACAAGCTGCCCTCCCCCGGTACCCGGGACTCTGACGATAGGGGCGGCGTCCCGCTCAAGGTTTTCTGTGATATTTTCCTGCCAGCCATCGGGCCGTACATGCTGGTGGAGGTATCCCTCAGAATACATGAACCCGACCGCAACCATAGGCACGCCGAGATCACTACACTCCTTGAGGTGGTCACCGGCCAGGAACCCGAGCCCTCCTGCATAGAACGGCAGTGAGTGGTGAAGGCCGTACTCGGCTGAAAAATACGCAATCGTCAGAGGCCTGGTCTCACTGTACAGCTCCTTGAACCACCCGGTCCTGCTCTTCAGGTAAGTCTCAAAACGGTGCATGATGATGTCATACCGGTGGAGGTACTCGGGAGACTGCACTGCACGCTGGAGGTACTCCGAAGGGATGTCCCTGAGCATGAGTACCGGGTTGTGAAGGGAGCCCTTCCATGCCTGCTGGTTAATCTGCTTGAAAAGGATCCTGGCCTCGGGGTGCCATGACCACCAGAGGTTGTAGGCCAGGTCTATAAGGCCGCTTATCCGCTCAGGTATGTGGGCAAATTCTGATTTGACGCTCTCATCGGGAACCATGACCTGATATTCCGTTTTGATGTGGGTGACTATAAAGCGTGTCCAGCTGGCGCTGTCGCCGCACCCCGTCGTGTACGGTGCGCCCTTCCGTACAGACAGGTTATTTCACCGAGCCAGCGTGCGAGTTCATCGGGAAACTGATACTTCTCGATCCTGAACGTCCAGTTCCCTGAGGTCGTACCTGGTGTATTCATCCGTGCCGTGCCCGGGAGCCCTGCAAGGTCCTGGAACGGGATAATCGCGGTCTGAGCAACAGAGGACATGGCAAGACGGATAAATTCCCTGTGCACGTTTTCCAGGGTCACCTTACCTCCGGTGTAGGCTGAAAGCCGTTTTCTGGTCGGAGCGTCGGCCTCGTCCTCATACCACCCGCGGACCGTGTTGTTGTCGTGCGTCCCGGTGTAAACATAAACCTCTTTCTGGTGGTTGTGAGGTACATGCGGGCTTTCCGGCAGGTCATCCCCGAATGCAAACTGGAGCACCCTCATGCCGGGGAGACCGAACATCTCCATAAGGGCAGTCACCGGAGCGGTGATTATCCCGAGGTCCTCGGCAATCAGGCGTGATGGGAGGTGTAACCCGGAGATGGCACGCAGCAGGTCTGCACCCGGGCCGGGAACCCACTTCCCGTTGACGGCTGTTTCTTCGGATGCCGGTATGGTGTAATACGACTCGATACCCCTGAAGTGGTCTATGCGTATCTCGTCGAAAAGGTGTGAGAGGTGTCGCAGCCGCGATGTCCACCAGCCATATCCCTCATCTGCCATGTCAGGCCACCGGTAAACCGGTGCCCCCCAGCGCTGGCCGGTAGGACTGAAATAGTCGGGCGGGACACCTGATACATTGCATGGTCTCCCGTCAGGGGCGAGGTCGAAGAAGGAGCGGTTACACCATACATCGCAGCTGTCGCCCGCGACATACAACGGGATGTCACCGATTATTGAGACCCCTTCGTGGTTACATGCCGTTTTCCATCTTTCCCACTGGGTAAAAAAGACGAACTGCCTGAACTGCTCATGCCTGATATCATCAGCATGCTTGATGGAATACCTCTCCAGCTCGCGGGAATCGCGGTCGCGGAGCCCGGGTTCCCATTCATACCATGCGGAGCCGCCGTTTATGCGCTTCAGGCAGCAATAAAGGGCATAATCGGAAAGCCAGGATTCCTGGTCACTGCAGAATGCATCAAATGCGGTCTGATCATCAGAGGCGAACCTGCCGGATGCCTTGTCCAGGAGGTTCTCCTTCACTGACTGTGTCGTGTCAAACGATCTTTTCTGGATGCATACCTCAACAGCGCTGTCAATATCGGAGCGCGTGAGGTAACCTTCACTGAAAAGGATTTCCGGGCTTATCAGCAGGGGATTTCCTGCAAAAGCCGAACTGGTGTGGTAGGGTGAATACCCTGCCGCAGCCGATACCGGCTGGACCGGGAGGACCTGCCATGCCTGCTGCTGTGACTGTACCAGGAGGCGGAGAAACCAGTATGCCGACGGGCCCAGGTCACCTATGCCAAAGGGTGAGGGTAGTGAAGAGATGTGGAGCAGGATCCCTGACCGCCGGAGGTGATGGGGAGAGGTGCCACGGCTTCCATGGGAGGTGGCATTCATTGCTCTGCTCCCCGCGCTTTCTGGATGCCGAGACGGGTGAGGACGAGGTCCAGGCCATCATCCCGAAAGGTACCGTTTTTCACCCTACCCCCCCTCCTGGTAACGGTTTTTTCCCGGAGTGGAAAGAGGATGTCCTGCGCATCCCGGAGCCGGGGGTGTATGCCAAACATTCCGAGGGCGTCCAGGAGAGCAATGAAGGAGGCGGAGCGGAGGTCATCCCCTGGGTCATCCCTCACCTCGCGTGCACGGCGGTTGATCATCTCTTCCGCCATGTCACGGATGTATGGAGCGTCAGGGTCCCATTTCAGGCGGTCAGCTGTTTTTTTCAGGTTTTCCAGCCGTTCACGCCCTTTCGGAGCAAGGGCTGATGCTGCGAGGATCTTTCCCGATAACTGGCACAGGCAGAGTTCTTTGAGGACTGCCGGTACTTCCCAGGATTGCGCGGCTATAATCCCTTTGCAGGTGAACCCCATGTCCATCGCACGGGACCAGAGGTAATGAAAGGTTTTTTCACAGAGTTCACGCGAGAAGACAATCTTCTCACCCGGAGTGAGAGGCATTTCATCGCACCCTTCGGGAAATGAAGTCCCATTCCGCCGCAGGACCAAAAGCAGGTCTCCTGCCAGGATGTCCGCCCGGGGGGAGGGAAGACCGGCCCCCCCCACGATCCTGCAGCCTGAAGATGGCATGGCGGTCGCAGCGAAAACCTGCAGAACTTCCTGTAGGGTGAGATTATCTTTGAGGGATACAAGGCCCGCTCCTGAAACACCTCCAAAATCTTCCTGAAGATGGACCTGCAGGCGTGTGCTCACCGTAAATCCTGGCGAGGGGACCTCCTCCTCACCAGAGAGGACGGCACGCAGGGCGTAATGGAGTGCAACCTCCCGATTTGTCCTGGACCATGGCTCTACCAGCTCGTGCCAGACCGTCTCTCCGTCAGGATATTCAGGGGTGTTGCCCCTGGCCTTCGAGAGAAGGGAGACGAATAGCGGAGAGATTGCAGGCCCGCCCAGGTCCCTGGCGATCTCCATGGCCCTGGCTGCGTTCCGTAGTGCATATGCCGGCTCCAGTCTTCCAATATCGTCAAAAAACCAGGCATCGCTTGAATACATGGCAAGGGTGTGCCTGACCATTGCGATAAGAGAGAGTACCCGGGCTGCCGTGTCATTGTCCGTTATCCTTAACCTCTCCAGGAGTTT
>CAZGXZ010000090.1:0-10044 GCA_964530035.1 uncultured Methanoregulaceae archaeon | reverse complement strand
GTCATATTCGATTCCCTGACCGAGATTGGTCTCCAGTGCCTTGTCCAGGACCAGTGGCCGGCACTCACGGGCCTTTTAAGAGGATTCCAGAGGTATTCAAAAGAAAAACAGATAATAAGCTACCTCCTTCTCACCAGGGGCATCCTTGAACCCCAGCGGGAACGCGAACTTGCCGATGCAGCCGACGCAGTCTTTCATTTCCGCTGGGAGGAGTCAACGGCGGCCCGCCGCCAGAGGATCATGTTCGTTGAGAAGTTCAGGGGGGTCATGCCCCACCTCGAGGACAAGGAACTCGTGAAGTTTTCCGTGAACATATCTGCAGGACACGGTTTCCAGGTAAGCAACATCCGGGTTGTCATATGAAACAGAAAAGAGTCCGGATTGGGATCGAAGGGCTTGATGAGATGATAGGCGGCGGACTCCTCGAAGGAAGCATTACCGCGATCATCGGGACGTATGGGACTGGCAAGACCCAGTTCGCACTGAACTTTATCTGGGAGGGGTTATGCAACGGGGAGAAGGTCATTTATATCAGCCTTGAGGAAAACCCGGCAAGGATTTATGACTACATTGAGGCGAAAGGATGGGATGTCACCCCCTACAGGGATACATCACTCGTAATCATCAGGCTCGACCCTACCGATTTCAATGTCGCCATCAACAGTGTCAAGAAGGAGCTCCCGGCCCTTATCACGGAGTTGAAGGCCTCCCGGGTGGTGATTGACCCTATCTCGCTTTTTGAAGACCTTTTTGATTCGAACGCAGAACGCCGCCAGGAGATCATGCGGTTCATAGAGGACCTGAGGGGGCAGAACTGCACGACAATCCTGACGAGCGAAACTGCACGGGACAACACCTACTCAAGCAGGTACAACCTCGTGGAATACCTCTGTGATACGGTCATCCTGCTCCGCTATGTCCGCTCCAGCGACCAGTCCGGAGTTCACCTTGCCCTTGAGGTCGTCAAGATGAGGCTCTCCGCACATTCACGGGAGATCAAACCCTACGAGATCCAGCAGGATAAAATCCTCGTGTACACCGAGGCAAACGTTTTCTGATAAAAGAGGTTTCAGAGAGAAAAACCCAGGAGGTGCAGGAGGATCACAAGCAACGACCCGGGGATACCCCCCAATGCGCAGATCAGGACCGTGATCCAGGTGACCGGTATGTCTGGTTTTCCGAATACCGACATAAGGTGAAAAAAATTGACAATAAAGAGTATCAGCAGACCGAGCACCGAGTTGATGATCAGCTTCACGATATTTTTTAACACAAACCATACGATGGCAAGAATGATGATGCCAATCAGGACAGCAACGATATAAAATAGGATATCCATTTCAACTACCCCATAGTCCCGTTTCCATTCAGATCAATGACTGCGATTCAACCCTGATCAAGGGCAGGATATACGATCCCATTGTCCTGGAATCGGCACTTACGGTACGAATCTGTCTGAACAGGTCAAATGCATTTCCAGACCACATTACCTTCTTTATCGGGAACTCCCGTGTCCCGTCCCTTACAAAAAAGGCGTTCGACAACTCAACTGAAAAATCTCCTGAAAAGGGATTCGCAGTATGCGCTCCGACGACGTCATGGACATATACACAGGTCCCGTCATCAACCTGTCCCCAGGCTCCTTCAAGGACAAGGTTGTGCATACCTATCGACGGTGACCCGCCGGGGCCTGATCTGACCGCGTTACCCGTGCTTTCCTTTTTAAAACGATACGCGGTCTTCAGGTCATAGGCAAACATCCGGAGAACACCTTTGTCGATGAATGCATTTTTCCGGGTCATTACCGCCTCTGCGTCCCATGCGGTGCTTCCCAGGCCACGCCGGTCAAGGGGATCGTCGATAAGGTTCACATGGTCTGCCATTACTCCATTACCCAGCTGGTCAGCAAAACGGGAGCGGCCGGCATGGACATTTCTTCCTGACAGGGCCGGGACGACCGTTGAACCAAGGAACTGTGCAGTCGCATGGGGAGACAATACGAGGTCGTGAATACCTGAATCGATCTCCCGCCCGTTTACCGATCCAGCAGCAAGGGAGGCTGCTTCATGACCTACCCACGCCGGATCCACCCTCTCCAGCCTGTAGTCATGGTTGTATTCGGACCCGGTTGACTGCCCGGCGATCGTCTCAACCATAAGTGACACGGAGGTCTCGGGTGCTTCGTAGAGGACGCCATTGCTGTTCGCGATCAGGGATTCGATAATTGAGAGTCCTGCACTTCCTGATGTTACCTGGACGGGAAAATCAGCACTGGCCGAGATCATATCTCCGACGAGGCGTTTGAGGAGGTCCTGATCGAGGCGGACGCACGGGTCATAACAGAGCGGAGTCCTGTCAGGCCGGGCTGCTGAGGGGAGTCCGTGCCATTCCTGGGCTCCTGCAAGGTTACCACTTGCAATCGCCGCATCAACACACTCCTTCCATTGCTCGGGACTGTTAGAACTGGATATCCCAATCCTTCCGTCCGAGATCGTCCTGACGGCGAGGCCCACGGAACGTGTCCTGCTGCCGAGGTTGATTGCCCCGTTCCTGATATCAGCTCCGAGAGAATCTGCTCGGACAAGACATACCTCTGCTTCCTGTGCGAACCGTTCCGCATACCGCAGGACGGCTTCTACATCAACCACTGCCACCCACCACCGCGTCCAGGAGGAGGACATGGGGGGCCCCGTCACTCACCGGTACCGTCTGGCCTGATTTTCCACAGTATCCGGCAGACATGAGGCGGTCTTTCCCACACAGCTCCATCTGGTGGAGTGTCGAAAGAATCTCCCCGCTTAAGGAAACATCCCTCACCATTGCACCAGTTTCCCCATCGGTAATGAGATACCCGTATTCCGCATTGAACTGGAACACGCCCCGGCCCGGGTCGACCTGTCCTCCCCGTGATCCCTTGAGGAGGATCCCGGTTCTGCATTCTGCAATTATCTCGTCGTAGGAGGAGTCCCCGTTTTCAATAAAGGTGTTAGACATCCTCACTATCGGGATATCCCCGGGCATGGCGCGGGCATGGCCCGGGACACCCATTCCGACGGAGTGCAGTGTTTCCCGGTTCAGGAGATAGGCATTTATTCTTCCGTTCCTGATTATCTCGGTCCTTTCCACAGCGACACCCTCCGCGTCCACAGGTTCAAAACCAAAGCCCGGCAGGGTGGGGTCATCTATGACGGAAAGTCGTGAGGACCCAATTTTCTCCCCCATCCTGCCTTTCAAAACAGAGTTTCCTTCAAGGACCAGGTCGCCTTCGCTTGCATGCCCGACAGCCTCGTGGGCAAACACTCCTCCGAGTTCAGGGTCGAGGACGGCATTCATCCGGCCCCCGTGGGCGGGAACTGCATCAAGGAGGGCACAGGCCCGTTCTGACACCTCCCTCCCGGTGTCCTCGCGGTGCCGAAGGGAGAAGCCGCCAATCGTGTGGTCACGCTCGGAGGCCATCTGCATGACACCACCGCGTGACGCGACGGCGAGTATGGAAAAACCACA
This sequence comes from uncultured Methanoregulaceae archaeon, assembly GCA_964530035.1. Classification (GTDB taxonomy): domain Archaea; phylum Halobacteriota; class Methanomicrobia; order Methanomicrobiales; family Methanospirillaceae; genus KLAP105. The sequence goes on along the minus strand of CAZGXZ010000090.1, from coordinate 6,540 downwards.
CCGTACGGTCTCATAGCGGTACTCATTTCCGCAACAATCATGGAAGATGACATGTTCCGCCCTTTCGATGTACTGGGCACGGGTATTTGATATGCCCTCCATCAGGGCAGCTTTTTCGATCCCTCCGAGCACCGCGGCTTTTTCTTCGAGTGAAAGGTCTCTCGGGTCTTCTTTCATGGCAGGGACGGGTATAGTGCCGTTCCGGGCGTCTCCCAGTGAGACAGGAAAAGATGTCTGGGCTGCAGCCGTTGCAGCCTCCTGGACCCAGGCATCTGGCGGGTCGCCTCCATCATATCCTGAATCATCCAGGGTCAACACGCCCCAGCCATTCTGTCCGAGCACCCTGATGACGACATGGTCGAAAAAAGAGGTGCCTGCGGATTCAATGGTCCCATTGTCAATATCGATGTGGGTGGCTTCTCCGGCTACCCGGCGGACGTCATAATATCGGGGTTCCGCCATGGAGATCAGACCGGGTTTATTCCGAACGAAGGAGCATCAAGGACGCGGGCTGTCGTCTGGGCAGCGAGATTCCGGAGTTTTGTCAGGAATCCTTCACGGTTTTCCGGGACCAGGGCGTTCGTCAGGACCTCTTCGATTGTCTTTACAGGGATAATGGTGACGAGATCCTTGTACCGGTCCTCGATGAGAACATCGGCAAGGTTCGCATAGGGTATGAGCACTGTCTTAATCCCGGCCTTGGCGGCGGCCTCGATCTTGTAGGTGACCCCTCCTACCGGGAGGACATCCCCCCGGACCGAAAGAGAGCCTGTCATTGCAACGTCCTGCCGGACAGGTATTCCTTCTATGGCACTGATTACCGCTGTTGCCACGCTGATGGATGCTGAATCTCCCTCGACACCGCCATACGTCCCTATGAACTGGATATGGAGGTCCATGTTCTTGATGTCCTTTCCCGTGAACTTCTTGAGAATGGCGCTCACATTCTTGATTGATTCCTGGGCTATCTCTTTGAGCATCCCTGTTGCGATCACGGTTCCGGTCTGGCCCTGCGTTGGCGTAACTTCGGCGACGATGGGCAGGACCGAACCTGAATCGCTTCCCATGACCGCGAGACCGTTGACACGTCCGATCCTCGTGCCTTCTATGACGGTCAGGTCGTATTCCCTGCTCCTCGTGATATAATCATCCGACACCTGGTCCTCGATCGACCGGGCTGTCTTCTTGGCAGCGATTACATGGCGTGCAGATGTTGTCGTGGCCCCTTCTTCGCGCGCCATGTCCCCGGCGACCCTGATAAGTCCTCCCATGTCCCTGAGCTTCAGGGTGAGGTGCCCCTTGCGGTTCGATCTCCGGCGCGCCTCCCTCATGACCTCCTCTATGGCACTGCGATCGAAATGGGGTATTTTTGCATCGTTCCTGACCTCCTGGGCGATGAACCGTATGTATTTCTGCTGGTTTTCAGGGGTGTCGGCCATGCTCTCGCCCATGTAGACCTCATACCCGTATCCCCTGATACGCGAGCGGAGTGCCGGGTGCATACCGGCAATGGCGTCCAGGTTCCCGGCTGCTATCATGACGAAGTTGCAGGGTACCGCTTCAGTCCGGACCATCGCGCCGCTTGACCGTTCACTCTGGCCGGTTATCGGGAATTCTCCCTCCTGAAGGGCTGTGAGCAGGCTCTGCTGTGAATGAGGTGTCAGTGCATTGATCTCGTCGATGAAGAGGACACCTTTATGGGCCCTGTGGATCGCCCCGGCCTCGACGCGGTCATGGGCAGGAGTCTCAAGGCCGCCGCTCTGGAACGGATCGTGCCTGACATCACCAAGCAGGGCACCAGCATGGGACCCGGTCCCGTCGATGAATGGCGCCGTGGCGGTATTATCGTTGGTGACAAGAAGTTTCGGCACCATTGCCTCTTCACGGGGTGTGCCGTACCGCAACGCCATAAAAACGAATGCAGCGGCGACGATTCCCATGAGCCACTGGTAGGTGATAAGGGAGTACCCGATGATACCTATCATCAGCAGCATCACAAGGGTGTTCCGGAACTGCGTTTTCTTCCTCGCGTCGGCCTTGTGCGCGGCCACGATCTCCTTGCCGCGGCCTGATGGCACAGTCCTGATAATGGGCGTATTCGGATCGTCGGAGTTCGGATATACGAGAATATCCTGCATCTCCTCCTTTGGGAGGAGTTCTGCCATTGCCTTCGCGAGCATGGACTTGCCAGTCCCCGGGCTGCCGATCATCATGACATGCCGTCTCTGGATGGCCGCCTTCCTGATAACCTCCACGGCATGTTCCTGTCCGATGACCTGGTCGATCAACCGTGCCGGTACCTCGATAGCCTCGGATGTTTCAGCTACCGTTTCAGCCGCAGCCGCCGGTTCAGGGCCGTTTGCTGCGGTTTGTGTGCTTTCCTTGCTCAAAGGCTCCTCTGCGGACATTAAACGGGTATAAATTTTAGCATGATCGTTTAAGTACTTTGTAGAAGAGGTAGCACGAGAATGAAGGTTATCTCCACTGAAAATTCCCAAATCCTTTCCACACGCCTTGCTTTTGCCCTCGGCGCTCCGCTCTGCGACGTCCGGTATTCAAGGTTCCCTGACGGGGAGCTGTATCTCAGGGCATCGGAACTGGACGGAGAGATGGTCATTATCGGGAGTGTCACGAGCAATGAAGCCCTTATGCAGCTCCTTCTCCTTATCGATGCCTGTGAAGGTCGTAAAAATCATCTCGTGGTGCCGTACATGGGGTATGCCAGGCAGGACAGGATCTTCAACGCAGGTGAGGCGCTCAGTGCCAGGGCTGTTGCCCGGGCTCTCTCGAACGGCGTTGAGGACGTCACCATTGTCAATATCCATGAACAATCGGTACTCTCCCATTTCCGGGCTGATGCACGTTCCGTATCGCTTGAGAAGGATATTGCCTCCTTCCTCGGGTCCATCACCCTTGAACATCCTCTTCTCATGGCTCCTGATGAAGGTGCCAGCGGTTTTGTCCGAAAGATTGCCTCGCTGACAGGGTGGGACTGGGACTATCTCAATAAAACGAGGCTTTCAGGAGAGCAGGTCAGGATTGCTCCAAAAAGCCTCGATGTGACCGGACGCGATGTGGTGATCGTGGATGACATCATCTCGACCGGGGGGACCCTTGCAACCGCTGCAGGGATGCTTCTCGGGCAAAGCGCCCTGTCCGTGTCAGCCGTCTGTGTACATGGCGTCTTCACGACAGGGGCTCTCCTTCACCTCCATGCTGCAGGTGTGAAGGAGGTCGTCTGCAGCGACACCATAGAACGTGCGTGCAGCCGGATATCGGCAGCGGAAACACTCGCATGCTCGGTAAGGGATTTCTCGAAATAAACGGGTCCCACCTCGAGGGAGGGGGACAGATCGTGCGCGGAGCGGTATCGCTGTCTGCCATGACCGGGAAAAAAATCAAGGTCCACCATATCCGCGCCCGCAGGGATACCCCCGGCCTTGCTGCCCAGCATGTCGCGGCAATAGAATCGGTAGCCCGTATCTGTGATGCCGAGGTTATGGGGAATTGCCCGGGTAGCAGTTCTGTTACGTTCATCCCTGGCGAACCTGTCAGGAGGGCCATTGATGTGGCAGTAGGAACCGCCGGAAGTTGTTCCCTCGTCATCCAGTGCTGGCTTCCGGTCGCTTTATCAACGGGGGGGCGGATCACGGTGACCGGTGGCACCGATGTATCGAAGAGCCCCCCGGCGGACTGGCTTGACAGGGTCCTCCTGGAAACACTCCGCAGGGCAGGGGCAAATATTTCGATGGAAATCACCAGGAGAGGATTTTTTCCCTTCGGTGGTGGATCCATCTCCATTGAGGCAGGTCCCGGCGGGATGGGGCCTGTGACATGCGATCCAGGCAAGGAGTTCAGGGAAGGGGGGATTATATCGGTATCGGCAGGTCTCCCACGCCACATCGCAGAAAGACAAGGTGCATCAGCGCAGTCTGTCGTTATGGAAGAGACCGGAGAACAACTCCCCCTTACCATCAGGGAGGAGGGCGGGGGGGGTCCCGGATCCGTATGTACCGTCTGGCGTGGCTGCAAGGGCGGGTCGGCCCTTGGAAAAAAAGGGTTGCCCGCAGAAAAGGTGGGTGAAATGGCTGCAAAGGGATTTTCCAGGGAATGGAACTCCCACGGCGAATCTGACAGGTACCTAACCGACCAGTTGGTCGTCTACCTTGCACGATATGGAGGATCGGTAACGACAGGAAGTATCACCAGGCATACAGAAACGATGTTGTGGCTGGCAGGGCTGTTTGGTTCAGACATCCGGGTAGAGGCGGGAAATCCCCCGCGGATCTTCAATGAATACCGTATGTGATACATCGCTTTTTTTTTGCGATTTTCGTCCCGAAGGAAACCTCTTCACAACACCCTCCGTCGTTGGAGAACTCCGCGACCTGTCCTCAAAATGTCGTCTCGATGTCCTTATCGCCGGCGGGCTTAAGGTAAGCGAGCCCGAGCCAGCAAACCTGGAGATGGTTGACCGTGCCTCCCGGCAGACGGGGGACGGGACCGTTCTTTCCACCACAGACCGGGATGTCCTTGCACTGGCCCTCACGATTGGAGGCTCTGTCTGCACTGATGATTTCGCCCTCCAGAACGTAGCCCTTCACCTGGGTATCATAGTGGTCCCGATCAGACAGCGGAAGGCAAGAAAACGGACATGGGAACTCGTTTGCACCGGCTGTGGAAGGAAGGCAGGAGGTCCCGGGACATGCCCTGTATGCGGTCATGAATTAAAACGAACGCTTAAGTAGCCCCTCGCAGACCTTTGACCATGAGTTCCCTTGATGACCTTATCAAAAAGGCCAAGCACCTTTTGTCTGAAGGGCACAGCCCGGGACAGATAGCCGATGAGCTGTCCCTCTCCATGGAGACCGTGACATGGCTCCTCACCCAGCAGAAAGGAACTGTGGTCCCCAAGGACGTCCACATCGACTGGACCGCCGTATCTGGAGAAGGGATGCTCCTTGAAGACACCGCGGACCTCCTCCTGAACAGGTACTTCTGTTCCACGGGGTCCGGGGGCAGGGAACAAAAGGAAAAGCCCCTGGCAACCACCGTGGTCGGGATAGCCCTCTCCGGTATCCCTCTGGCAACAATAATCAGCGTGAAGGAAAACCTGAAGCTCTCCATCTATCATCCGGCCAAGCACAGCAGCCAGGAACAGCCTGTAGGCTCCATGAGCGGCAATTTCGCACCAGTCAACAACGAACACTGCATCATCATCGACGATGTGATAACCTCAGGAAACACCCTGCGTGAAGTGGTAGCCTATCTGAAGCGCCATCATGCCGAGCCGGTCGCCATATGGGTGATCTTTGATAAAAGGGGTATCAGGGATATCGACGGAGTCCCGGTATTCAGCCTTTTCAAGGTTTCCCGTATTGATTGACCCCCACCAAATTAACAAATTTTATATAGACGTATATTTCCATCATTTACAACACTGGAGGATATCTCATGCTTTCAGGAACGCCTGTCATCATTTTAAAAGACAATGTAGAGCGAAATAGGGGGCGCGAAGCCCAGCGCTCGAATATTGCTGCCGCAAAAGCCATCGCCGGAGCCGTGAGGACCACCCTCGGGCCCCGGGGAATGGACAAGATGCTCGTCAGCCCATCTGGAGACGTCATCATCACCAACGACGGCGCGACCATATTATCCGAGATCTCCGTCCAGCACCCGGGGGCCAAGATGGTCATCGAGGTTGCAAAGGCACAGGACGAAGAAGTCGGAGACGGTACAACGACCGCGGTCGTACTGGTCGGCTCCCTCATGGAACAGGCCGAAGTCCTCATCGAGAGAAAGATCCACCCGACCGTCGTGGCCAATGGGTTCAGGATGGGAATGGAGGAGGCATTAAAAATCCTCGATGGCCTCGCGGTTACCGTCGATGCCTTTGACCGCAAGACACTTATCCAGATTGCCAATACCTCCATGACCGGCAAGTCGATCGAGTCAGTCAAGGAAAAGGTCAATGCAATTGTCGTTGATGCGGTCATGGCTGTGGCCTCGAAGGAAGGGAAAGCGGTCACTGTTGACGAGAATGACATTCTCATCAAAAAACAGAAAGGGGCCTCGATGGATGATGCCGAGCTCGTGAAGGGTGTCATTATCGACAAGAAGCGTGCGACCGAGGACATGCCGAGGAAGATCACGAAGGCAAAGGTGGCCATGATTTCCCAGCCCCTCGAGATCAAGAAGACCCAGGTCAAGGCAAAAATCAAGCTGAACAGTACCACGCAAATCAGTGCATTCTCCGAGCAGGAGCGGGAAACCCTTAAAAAACTCTCCGATACAATCGTAGGCACGGGTGCAAACGTCCTCCTCTGCCAGAAGGGGATCGCGGATGCCGTGGCCTATTACCTCGCCAAGGCGGGAGTCCTTGCAGTCGAGGACGTCGCCGAGAAGGACATGAAGTTCGCAGCACGGGCTCTTTCGGCAACAATCGTCAATAAACCCGAGGAACTAACCAGGGAGTCACTTGGCACCGCTGACGCCGTCGAGCAACCTGAGGAGATCGAGGTCATCAGGATATCTGGTTGT
>CAZGXZ010000089.1:6338-10165 GCA_964530035.1 uncultured Methanoregulaceae archaeon | reverse complement strand
GGGGTGAAACGGTCGCGGCCGGATGCCCGCGTGGAGGGGGTGCTCCTCGCAGCCCAGGCAGGACCGGGTCTCGAGCTCTATATCGGAGGAAAGACCGACCCTGCTTTCGGCAAGGTCCTGACCTTCGGCCTCGGCGGGACGATGGTCGAACTCCTCCGCGACGTGGCAATCAGGGTCCTTCCCCTGTGCCGCGACGACGTCCTGTGCATGATGCGGGAGATCTCGGGGTACCGCCTCATCGAGGGATACCGGGGCGGGCCTCCGCTCGACGAGGCCGTGCTCGCGGAAACGGTCGCGAAAATCGCCTCCCTCTACGGGAGCAGGGACGATATCACCGAGTTCGATTTCAACCCGGTCATCCTGTACGAACACGGCATCGTGGCCGTCGATGCCCGTATCTATACCGGGCAGGCGGCAGACCCCGTTACCCGGCCCGCTCTCCCGGTGCCTGATGAGCTTGCGAACCCCCGTTCCATCGCAGTGGTGGGAGCGTCCGCTGATCCCGCGAAGGTCGGGTACGCCGTTTTCAGGAACCTGTTGCCGTTCCCGGGCGTCCTCCATGCCGTGAACGCCCGCGGGGCCGAGGTCATGGGGCACCAGTCGGTCACGAGCATCTCAGGGATACCGGGTCCCGTCGACATGGTCGTCGTCGCCGTGCCGGCGAAGAGTGCCCCCGGGATCATCAGGGAAGCGGGGGAAAAGGGCGCGAAGGTCGCGGTCATCGTCGCCTCGGGGTTCAGGGAGACCGGGGAGGAGGGCAGTGCCCTTGAAAAGGCGGTCCTTGACGCCGCCCGCGAACACGGCATGAGGGTCGTCGGCCCGAACTGCCTCGGGGTGATCTTCCCCCACCAGGGCGTCAACACCACCTTTGACCCGACCGTTCCCCTTGCCGGGTCCATCGGTTTTCTCGCCCAGAGCGGGGCGGTCATCACGACCTTCGTCGACTGGGCGACAAGCGAGGGGATCGGCTTCTCGGCGGTCATCAGCGTTGGGAACCAGCTCGACCTCGGTTTCGTCGACTACCTGAAACCTGTCGCCGGCCACCCGGCAACGAAGGCGGTGATCCTGTACATCGAGGAGATCAGGGACGGAAAGCGGTTCATGGAGGAGGTCTCGGCGATAACCCGTGACAAGCCGGTCATCGCGGTCAAGTCAGGGTCATCAGCCCGGGGCCGGGTTGCCGCGGCGTCCCACACCGGGTCCCTGGCCGGGAGCTTCGAGGTCTACCAGGCCGCCCTGCGACAGTCAGGGGTCATTCCCGCACGGTCGCTTCACGACGCCTTCGAGACCGCCCTCCTCCTCTCGAGCGAGGGATATCCCAAAGGGAGGCGGGCGGTCGTCATCTCGAGTGCAGGAGGTTTCGGCGTGCTGGCATCCGACTACGCCGACCTCTACGGGATAGACCTCATCGACATCGGCGGAGCCTTCTTCCAGGACCTTGACGGTTTTCTGCCGAAAGGGTGGTCAAGGAATAACCCGGTCGACATCCTCGGTGACGGTGGTGCACCCCGGTTCGCCCAGACCTTCGACATCCTGTCCCGCCACGCGGACGAGTGGGACATCGCCTTCGTCCTTGCCGCCCCCTCCTCGGTCCTTGACGCGGCAAGCCTCGCCCGCGAGGTCATCCGGTTCTCCCGCGGCATCGACCGGGTCATCGTCGGCTGCCTCCTTGGCGGAGACAGCATGAAAGGCGGGGTCACGCTGCTCAGGAAGGAAGGTATTCCGAACTATGCGGACCTCGAGGACGCGTTCAGGGCGGTGGGTTCGGCGCTTGCCGTACGGTTCCCGCGAGGCGGCTGCAGGCTCCCGGAGAAAAAGCTATACCTTTGATTTTTCTGCGAAAAAGGTGTTGAGGATGGACTGGAGGTCCATGAGGTCGGCGGGTTTCTGGAGGATGCGGACGATCTGGGACTTGTAATTCTCCTTTTCGGACTCCATGATGTGCTTGGCGGTGAACACCATCACCGGGACATGGTCAAGCCCCGCCTTGCGCAGCTCGTCGAGGAACTGCCACCCGTCCATGGGTTTCATCATGAGGTCAAGGAGGATGAGGTCGGGGGGGGACGCCCTGACCAGTTTGACTGCTTCCCATCCGTTCCTGGCGATGACAGGCTCGTACCCGATCTTCCTGACCATGATCTCCATCATGGTGAGCAGGGCTTCGTCATCGTCAAGAATAAGAATCCTGTTTGTCACGTAGCAGACCCCGCACCGAATGTATTCGGAAACAAGTTTCTATAAGGTCATGAAGTTTAAATAGTTTATGAAAATCCTCCTCATTCCATGGTCGTGATGCGATAGGAGTCACGTTACCGTCTTTTTCCTATGGCCCATCCGCAGAGGAAGAGGGGTTCCTGGTCATACCAGTGCTGACAACCGGCCTGCACCAGGGCCGGTGAACCAGCCCCTTCCTGCTGAAAAGCGCAACGTCGTAAACCTCATTGCATCTGACGTCCCCATTCCTCCTGTAGCATGGCGTTCCGACTCAGGAGACCTCAAAGGACCGAACCCCTATCTTCTTCCACCGGAGAAGACCGGGAGCTCCTGGCGGATAACGCACGTTCCGACCCTGGACCGGGTCACCGCATGGCAGCCGCCCGGGGGGTCCCTGAACCGGCCGGACCTCACGATGTAACCATCCTCGAAAAAGCACTCTCCGATCCGGACCCGGTCATTGCCCGGGAGGCGTTTCACCGTCTCGGGGGGCTCGGGGAGACCGGAATAGGGGTAATCCTCTCGCAGCCGGCGACCCTCCTGCCAGAGTGGGGGACGGAGCTAGGGCACTTCGCCGAAGCAGCCGGACCAGGATGGCTCCCGGGCTTCATCAGGTCCGTCCCGTCACTTGACGGCGCCATCACTGACTCCCTTGTCCCGGTTGTCGCCCGGTTCGGACCCGGTGTCGTAGGGACGCTTATCGAATCCGCCGCCACATCGGGTCCCGCCGAGAGGTCTGAGGTCGTCCTTGCCTGCATCAGCCGCATGGGCAGGGAAGGGTATGACGCCCTTGCCGGCCTGCTCCTGCAGGACGGAGACCCCCATGCCCGGGAGACCGTGTATACGCTCCTCAGGGATGCAGGTCCGGCAGCCGTTTCATCGGTAATTTCTCTTCTCTCCTCTGCCCACGAGGAAGACCGGGACCGGCTCATGGAACTCCTCGCCGGGTACGGCCCGCTCTCGGTCGTCCCTCTTGCCGGGCTCCTCGCCGATGACCGCGAGCATGTCAGGATGACGGCCGCCCTGGCCCTCGTGCGGTGTGGAAAGGCAGCCGTCCCGCCGCTTGCCGCCCTCCTCGGGGAAGCAGGTGTCGAGGTACGGATGGCTCAGGCCATCCTCATCAGGCTCGGCCCGGCCGCTGTCCCGGCACTCATCGGGGCACTCCATGCATCTGAGGAAACGAAACGGAAGAACACCTCTGAGTGCCTCGTCCGGATCGGCCAGACCGCCATCCCCGCCCTTGCCACAACTCTCTGGTCCGAGGACCGCGGGGCTGCGGAAGAGGCCTCACGGTGCCTTGCACAGATCGGCCCTCCCGCCATCCCGGTCCTCATCGCTTCACTCAGGCGCGAGGGGGAACAGGGGCGGGACCTGTGTGCGTCCGTGATCCTCGCCTATGGCAGGGAAGCGGTCCCGCTCCTGTCCGCCGCCCTGCGTGACCCGGAGGAACAGGTCAGGAACACGTCCCTCTACCTCCTCCTCCAGATAGGGGAACCGGCACTTCCTGCACTGATACGGCTCCTCCATGACCCGGAACCTGAGATCAGGTCCCGTGCCGCGGTCGCCCTCTCGCACATGGGCACGCTGGCCGTCGGGCCGGTCATCGGCCTCCT
>CAZGXZ010000089.1:0-6304 GCA_964530035.1 uncultured Methanoregulaceae archaeon | reverse complement strand
GAACACCTCGGTCATCACCCTTGCCCGGATAGGCCCGGCCGCCATACCTGCGCTCATTGAAACGGCCAGGACGAGTGCCGGGGAACAGGGGGAGTCGGCCCGGCGGGCACTCGTCATGATCGGGGAACCCGCACTCCCGGCGCTTATCGAGGCCGCCGGCACCCCTGACGAAGGCCTGAAAGAGGCCCTTTCAGCCGTGACCGCCGGCATGGGGAGGAGGGGCCGGGACACCCTGCTGGATGCGGTCCGGTCATCACCCCGCCCAAGGCGCCAGGTCATTGCATCGGTCCTCCGCAGGTCTGCCGATGTGTCGAACGACCCCCTTGACAAGGCAACGCTCTTCTTTGCCATGGAGGACTGGGAACGCCTTGTCATCCACGGCGAGCCGGCGCTGCCCGTCCTCCTTTCAGCCTTCTCCGATGAGGATGTCGAGATCCGGGACCGTTCACGCGATGCCGTGGTGGCGATCGGAGAACCCTCGCTCCCACTGCTCATCCCCCTCCTCGGAGCAGAAGACGGACGGGCCAGGGAGGGTGCACGGGCCTCCCTTTTGCGTCTGGCCGGTGCATCGACCGGTCCCCTGGCGGGCCTCCTGTCAGGAGAGAACCCCGTCCTCGCCGGTGAGGCTGAGGCCGTCCTCGCCTCCATCGGAGAGCCGGCGATCGGACCGCTCCTTGCACTCGTGCCCACTGCAGGACCCGGGGTCATCGCCGCGGTCACCCGCGTCCTCGGTTCGATGGGAGAGGCCGGGATTGAGCCGCTGATATCCCTCCTGGATGACCCTGATCACGGGGTCTATGCGGTCAGGGCGCTTGGCGATATGGGGGAGGCCGCCCTGCCAGGACTCGCCGGGACGGTCATGGACGGGGGTGAAACAGCTTCCCGGCATGCCGCCCTTGCCCTTTCGCGTTCAGGAACGGCTGCGGTACCGATCCTTGCCGCTACACTTGCGACAGCCAGGGGTGAAGGCCGGGACCGGGTCCGGCGTGCGCTCGTTACCGGCGGGAAGGATTACCTCCCCGGTATCATCACGTGGCTTTTGGAAAACCCGGAAGAGGAGATCCTGTCCGGGGAACTCGTCCTGGGGGTCATGGAGGTCGTCGGGGACGACCGGGAGGGCCAGCTCTCCCTCCTCGGGTCGGGGTGTCCCCTCCTCATAGCGGCCTCCTCGACGTTGCTTGCAAACCTGGGGGAGGAGGTGGTCCCCGACCTGACGGGGCTCCTGGACTCGGACGACCAGCTGGCCCGGGCCGGGGCCCTCTCGACGCTCGGGGCGATCGGAGCTCCTGCCGTCCCTGCCCTCACGGCAGCGGTATCAGACCCTGCCACGCCCGCCAGGATACGCACCGGGGCGCTTGCCGCTCTCGGAACCATACCGGGAGAGGAGTCATGGGAAACCATCGCAAGGTCGACCCGGGATAATGATGTGGCGGTACGGAGGGTCGCTGTCAGGGCATTGCCCGTGACCGGTCCCGTTGCCTCCGTCCTTGCCCGGGCGCTCCGCGACAGGGATGAAGAGGTACGGCAGACCGCAGCCATACGGCTCGGCGGACTCGGGCGCCCGGGCATCGCCCCCCTGATGACAGCCCTGGATGACCGTGACCCCTGGGTCAGGAAAGCGGCTGTCGCCGGGCTTGCAGCCCTCGGGATGGCCGCCCGCTACCTCCTGTCCCGTGCCCTCCACGACCCTGACACCGGGGTGAGGCTCGAAGCTGCAAAGGCGTTCCTGGAAGCAGGCACGACCCCCGAGTACTCCTACGATGCCTTTTCCTACCGGTCGGTCCTCGCCAGGGAGAGGGACATGCCGGTCAGGGGATGATCTCGCAGCCGTTGTACCTGGTATGTGAAAAGTCGGCCAGGCGTATCGTTCCCTCCCCGATCAGGCGTCCGACCGCGGGCCTTTGTGCCTGGAGGGCTGAAAAGAGGTGGCGGACGGTCCCGCAGACGAGGTCCGAGCCCTCGGGAGGCCAGGGCCTGACGACCCACGAGTAGAGGCACCTTCCCCCGCACAGGGACACGATGTCACAGTCCCGGCAGGGACCCGGGACTTCGACGACCGGCAGGTTTTCAGGACGGGAGTCAGTAAGCGTCCCAAGGTAGTACTCCTTCATTCCGACCATCACGGGGCAGGGGACGATCCTTCCGTTCGGGAGGACGGTGTAGTTGGCATGGCCTGACCCGCACCTGAGCAGACTCGTACGCCCGAGGAGCAGGTCTTCCATGCAGTCAAGGAACGGGTACCACCGCCTGACACGCCCCAGGCCCATTTCAGACACCCAGTACTCCACGAGGCGGGAGATCCCGTCGTTGTACCCCTGTGACCATTCAGAAAACCGCCGCAGGTGAAAATCCGGAGAAAAAGCGGCGTCTATCTGCCAGTGTACCGCGTCGAACACGCCCCCGCACCCGTCGGCAAGGTGGGTGACGGCACGGAAGATATCCGTATCCTCGGAGACGGTCATGCGGGCGATCAGCTCGCCGGAAAACCCACGCTCCCGGGCAAGGGACGCCATCGCGAGCACCCGGTCGTATGTCCCGGCACCCCGGTGCCGGTCGGTGGTCTCCCGGTCGCCGTCAATCGATATGAGTACCGTCTCGAACCGGGAGACTGTTTCAGCCGGGAGCCGGTCGAGGAGGAGCCCGTTCGTCTGGATCATGAACCGTTCTGCAGGGGCGTCCCTCATGACCTCCGAGATGAGACCTGGCCTGAGGAGCGGTTCCCCCCCGATGAAGGTGATGACCGGGTCGGGGTCTGACGCGATGAACCGGTACAGATCGGGAAGTGGGTACTCGATCTCGGTGGGAATGTCCTCGTCGATTTCGACTCCGGCCGTGTCGTCCTCCATCGTGAACAGCTTGCCCCGGCAGTATGTGCAGCAGAGGTTGCACTCGTCGGTCACGTAGATGTGGTAAAACAGGGTGCACCTCGCATGAGCCAGGCCGGGTTCGGAGGAGTATCGTTGATCAGACCGGGGGCGGGCATTTCAAAAACCAAATCTCCTTGCATTCCGGATGTCAGTAAAAAAAGGTAGCGCTTTGGGTTACGCCAGGATTTCTGCCTTCGTGATGACGACGTCCTCGACAGGACGGTCACCGCGGCCGGTCTTCATCTTGGCGATGGCGTCGACTACCTCCATCCCGGTGACGACCTTTCCGAAGACCGGGTGCTTGTCGTCGAGGAAGTTGTTGTTGACGAGGTTGATGAAGAACTGGCTCCCGCCGGTGTTCGGGCCGGCGTTCGCCATCGAGATGGTCCCGCGGTTGTTCCTGTTCCTGACCCCGAACTCGTCCCTGATGGTATACCCCGGTCCCCCGGTGCCGGTCCCCTTCGGGCACCCGCCCTGGATCATGAACTTGTCAATAACCCGGTGGAAGATTATGCCGTCGTAGAAGCCCTTTGAAACAAGCTTTTCGAAGTTGCCTGCAGTTATCGGCATGTTCGGGTCGAGCTCGATAATGATGTCGCCTTTGGTTGTATGGAGTGCGACACGTACGGGAGTGTTGCCTGTCATGTACAGATATTCTCCTGCCTCGTAATGGCAGCGGCTCCGACATAATAACTTTCATAGGAATCTGTCCGGGCCGTTGGCGGCAGGTTCACCGGCACCGGGGACAGGGCCGGGTGGCGACGGCACCGTATGGCACCGTTTCGATGACAAGAGATAAGACGCCATTTTCCATAACGGTATACTACGCGGTGCCAGATCCATGGAATCACCAGAGCAAAAACCAAACCCCTCGTTCCTCCCTGCGGTTGTCGCGGGATTCATCCTCCTGGTAATTATCATAGCGGCCATGGTGTTGTTGTCCCCCCATGACCAGGTGCAGCACTCCGCCGGAACACCGGCTCCTGCTGAAACCACCATAACGCCCACAAAACTCGTGACTCAGCCCCCTGCCCTGACAAAGACGAAACCAGCGGCGACCATGACGGTGAACCGGACGACGGTTGCCACCACGAAAAAGGCAACCACGGTGCCGACGTCTGACTCTTCATCATCTTCATCAGGCGGTGACTCAGGCACAGCGGTGAGGACCTCGTCCCCTGCGACCGTCAAGACAACCCTTGCGGCGGCCCAGGCGACGTCACAACCGGCCGGCCCGAAGGACTTCACCTTCTCCATATCTCCCGAGTCCGCCCGGGCACCGGCCGGAGGCCGGGTGGTCTACACCGCCCGCGTCGACCCCGTAGGCGGGTTTTCAGACCCCATCACCCTGAAGATACACGTTACGGCGCCATTCTATGACAGGACCTATGACCTTGGCACCCTGACCGCACCGTACCCGAAGAGCATCGAATATCCGTTTGATATACCGGGGTACGTGCCCGGGGGCATCCAGATAACCGGGGTCATACAGGCCGACGGGGGAGGAAAACACGTCGAAAAGACCGTGTACCTCATGGTGCAGTGAGGGCCGGGGACATTCCCGTGCCGGACCCTGGGGATGGAGCCGGTCTCATTCACCATCTCCTGGTAGCGTAGGGGAGGTACCTCCATGAAAACGGATATGCAGGCAATCTATCCCCTGGTGTTCATCGTCCTCCTGGTCGCCTTCACCCAGGGGTGTACCGGAGGACAACACCAGGTCTCCTCCCCCATCGGACCCCTGGTGTCCAGGAGGCGGTTGCCATCACCCCCGGACCGTCCGGAACTCCGTACGCAGAAAGCCCCAAAAAAACGTCGGCCGGCCCGGCCAACATGTCCGTGACCGTCATGGTCCCGGGCAGCGAAGGAGCGGGCCAGGTCTATACAGGGGATATCCTCCACGTCGAAGGTGAAACGATCCTGTCTCCCGGGAACCGGCTCCAGGTCACCGTGGAGCAGCCGGAATTCGGCCCGACCTCGAAACATGACCCCAGGAGTCCGACCGGGGGGTCGCGCACGGTCGTTGTCATCGCCCCGGAGAACGGGAGTATGAACCGGTACGAGGCGGACTTTCCGACCGGGGACTGGAACTGTGGAGAGTACACCATAATCGTGACGGGAATCGACGTGCCTGTCATGGATGAGCACCCGTTTACCCTTGTCTGCAGGCAGTAGGCAGCAGGGACCCGGGGATCACGATACCTTTTTTTCTGACCGGTGAGAATGAATATAATTATCTTACATCATGCCCTCCCCAGATACCACGACCCCCGGCCCCAGGGAAAACGATGCCTGGGAAGACCCTGAATTCATCCTGTCCGAGGACACGGGCCGCGCTCCTGAGGATCGCCAGGCCCACCCGGGAGACCTGCACGACGTGTCGTCGGCGGGCGAGGGGGCTCCTGATACGGTTTCCTGGAGGAAAAAGGGAGACTTATGCGTGAGAATGGGGAGGTTCCAGGAGGCCGCCGCCTGCTACGGGCATGCCCTCGAGAAGAATCCGGGCAGCGCAACGCTCTGGACCGACCGGGGGTTTGCCCTGTACAAGCTGGGACTTTTTGCCGAATCAGTCACCTGCTACCGGGAAGCGGTCAGGATCAACCCGAGGAACACGCAGGCGTGGAACCGCATGGGTTTTTCCCTTCACCTGCAGGGAAAGGACCGCGAGGCGGTGGAGGCATACGACGAGGCGGTGGAGATCAACCCCGGGTTCGCCCTCGCCTGGTACAACCGCGGAGTAAGCCTCCTCGGGCTCGGGAAAACCGCTGATGCGGTTGAGTCCTTCGACCGGGCCATCCAGGTCAAGCCACGGTTTGCCGCTGCCTGGTATGCGAAGGGAAAAGCGCTGGTACAGCTCGGCGAGGGCCGCGAGGCGGTCAACTGCCTCGACCACGCCCTGGCCATCAACCCTGGCCTCCGTTCGGCGGCGAATGCCCGCCGGGAGATCGCACGGAAGCGCCAGTCCAAGGAATGGCAGCATATCTGGCGGTAATCCGACCTTTTACCAGGAGATCGGTCCCGGGAATCCCGGCCAGGCACCTCTTGCGGACTTCCTCACCAGAGCAGCCCGCATTTTTCCCTTCCTCCTGTTCCAAAGGTTTTTTATACCATTTTCCCGCAGGATGTGAATGAGATGCGGATCAAGGACCTGATACTTCCTGAAGATACCGTCTTCTTTGACCTGTTCGACGAGATGACCGGGTTCATCACCGGAGCCTCAAGGGAACTCTCGGAACTGACGGGCGAGCTCCCCGGCGGGTCGGCACGGTGCCGGGTGATCCGCGAATATGAACACAAGGGGGACGGGGTGACCCGCCAGATCTACGAGAGGCTGAACCAGTCCCTCATCACCCCCCTCGAGCCTGAGGAGATCTCGCGTCTCGCCCCTGCCCTTGACAATATCCTCGATGCCATCGACTGGGTGAGCCACCAGATCT
>CAZGXZ010000088.1:0-10351 GCA_964530035.1 uncultured Methanoregulaceae archaeon | reverse complement strand
CCTGCGAGATCAGGCCCTGAACCTGACGCCGTTGACCTGGCTTGGCTACCCTCGCAGACACAACAGAGACCAGCATGACCCAGGTCTTTTGATCATGGGACAATAATGCGTCTCTGCGACATATCAGGTTGGCCGCATGAGGTAATAAAAGTAAGGCGGGCCGGGCTTGTGACCGCACTATGCCCGTTGTTTATCTCCTTGGAGATGTTGCGGGGCCGTTCGCCTGCTTTTTCATTTCCTGTTCGCGCAGTTCCTTCCTCCTGATCTTCCCCGAGATCGTCTTTGGCAGTGACTCGACGAACTCAATGACCCGCGGGTACTTGTACGGCGCAGTTACTTTCTTGACATAGCCCTGGAGTTCCTTGACGAGCGCATCCGATGCGGTATAATCAGGGGTAAGGACAACGAATGCCTTGACAATCATGCCGCGAATGATATCAGGTGAGCCGACAACAGCCGCCTCCTGGACAGCCGGGTGTTCAATAAGGGCGCTTTCCACTTCAAAGGGACCGATCCTGTACCCTGACGCCTTGATGACATCATCATCCCTGCCGATGAACCATAGATATCCGTCCTCGTCCCGGTATGCCTTGTCCCCTGTATAGTACCACCCGTTCCTGAATACATGGGAGTTTTCCTCGGGGTTCTTCAGGTATTCCCTGAACAGTCCGGGCGGCCTCGGTTCCGTCCTGATGGCGATGACCCCCTCTTCACCCTGTTTTACCGGTTTTCCCTCCTCGTCGTGGAGTTCGATGACCCAGCCCGGCGACGGCTTTCCCATAGAACCAGGTTTCGGTTTCATGCCAGGGAACGTTCCAACACACAACACCGTTTCGGTCTGGCCGTACCCTTCGAAGATCGTCATCCCTACGGCCTGTTCCCATGCCCTGATCACCTCGGGGTTCAGAGGTTCCCCGGCCGAGACACAGTGCCTCAGCTCCGAGAAATCGAACTTGTCAAGGTCAGCCAGGATAAGCATCCGGTATATCGTGGGTGGTGCACAGAAGGTGGTAATCCCGTACTTCTCTATGATGGGCAGTATCTCGGTCGCATTGAACCTGCCCCGGATATCGTATACAAAAATACATGCCCCTTCAAGCCACTGTCCGTAGAGTTTCCCCCAGGCGCTTTTAGCCCATCCGGTATCGGAGAGAGTCAGGTGAATGTCAGTGCTCCTGACGTCATGCCAGAAGCGTGCAGTCACGGTGTGCCCAAGAGGATAGCTGTGGTCATGGAGGACCATCTTTGCGTCACCGGTCGTCCCTGAGGTGAAGAAGATCACGAGGGGATCCGTCGACTTCGTCCTGCCCATTCCCGGGAGGTTGATGAGCCGCCAGGATACCGGTGCAGGATAACTGAGCTCGGTCATGTAGCTGATCCAGTTCGGACGCTCCCGTTCATCAGAGATCATCCTGCAGGTAAGGGAGGGACACTGCTCGAAGATGGCATCGACTTTAGGTGCATTCTCCTTGTTGGTGATGACCATCTTGATATCTGCAACATCGATCCGGTACTTGAGATCCTTTTCCGTGAGCATCGTGGGTGCCGGGCAGTACACCGCCCCGGTCTTGATGAGTGCCAGGGTGAAGATCCACCACTCCGGGACCCGCGGGAGCATGAGCAGGACGCGGTCGCCTTTTTTTATCCCGTACTTGATGAACATGTTCGCGACCTGGTTCGAAAGGCGTGAGAGCTCGAAAAAAGTATATTTTTTTTCTTCACCCTTCTGGTTCACCCAGATCATGGCTATCTTGTTCCGGTCCTTTTTTGCCCATGCATCGATGACATCGAACCCGAAGTTGAAATATTCCGGGACATCGATCTTAAAATTCCTGTACACACGCTCATAATCGGCAAGATTTGGTTCGGATTTTTCGTCAAGAGTCCCCGACTGTGCCTCGAGATAGATGGGCATGGATGATGATACCGATCCCGCGTCCCTCAGATATGCGGTGCACGCTTCAGATATGCCATCTGAACGTGAAATTCTCAGTTTACTGCAATAAGAATCCATCTGTTCGGTAAGTCGGTCATCCATCGTGACAGAATAACGCACCATGACAGTACATTTTGTGGTGCACTTATTTAAACCATGAACGGGGGGGGGGATCCAGCTGCTGATTAATACCCTGCCCATACGGGACGGAGCAAGAGGTGTTTCCTGTGCCGGCAACCTGTCCGCAGCGATGCCAGGGATATGCCGCAAGAAGAAAGCATTTGTCTGAAACGAAGTGATTTATAACCTACAGCTCATGACACCCACCGGAGGGAAGACCTGCTCATTCATCCTATGCCTCATGCTGGCCATGAGTATGGCATCACCTGTTTTTGCAGCGGTTACCGCCTCATCAGCGTCAACCGGGACACCTGATCCAGCCGGCACGGTGTCCGTCCCCGTGAACAGGGATGCCATGTTTTCCAGATCAGGCCCGGAATCATCTGTCAGCTCCCTCAACCACGGTATTGCAAGGACTCTCCGGGAGCTCATGGTTAAATTTGCGTCACATACAGGCCCTGACATTCAGAGCGTCCGTGGCGGGGTTACACAGGTATCTCCGGGCAGCGGGACGGTAGATCCTGCAACGGTCTCACGAATGGTCCGCGAGCGGTCAGGGAAGGTAGTAATTGGAAAGAGCGTCGAATCGGCGTCTGAAAAAGAGGATGCCCAGTCAGGTCAGGGCCTCTCGAACCCACTGGCTGAGGGGACACGTACACGTGCCCTGGCATTCAAGGCCGAGGAGGCCCCTGAAAATCCTGCATACGCAGCATGGTCATCTCTCCGCAAGCCTGAAACGATCGGACCAGGAAATCGGATCAGTGCCCCGGACACCCCCCTCGGTCATGTACCTGAACCGGTCCTTTTCACCCGGCCTGAATCCCGGAAACAGGAGGAAAAGAAAGTAACAGAGGCGGTCTACCCGGCCAGGTATGACTTAAGAACCTTGAACAAGGTTACCCCGGTGAAAAACCAGAACCCCTGCGGTTCGTGCTGGGCGCATTCCGCCCTGGCCTCAATAGAATCATTCCTCCTCCCAGGTGAGTCCTGGGACTTATCAGAGAACAATATGAAGAATACTCACGGATTCAACTGGCTTTCCTGCGAAGGCGGCAACCGGGTGATGGCAACGGCATATCTCATCAGGTGGGCCGGACCTGTTGCAGAAGCTGATGACCCGTACAACGGAGACCCGGTCAGAGGTGCAACATCCCCGCAGAACGTCCCGCCACAGAAACATATCCAGGAGGTCCTGTATATCCCTGACAAGACCGGGCCCCTGTCGGCGGAAGAAACAAAAAAGGCACTCATGGAGTATGGTGCAGTCCACTCCTGCATGTATTACGACGCGACATTCTTCAACAAGGTGACTGGAGGGTATTATTACCCTGGTAATAACTATGCCAATCACGACATTACCATCATTGGATGGGACAACCGCTTCAGCAGGGATAACTTCTTCCCCTCGGCACCAGGAGACGGTGCCTGGATCATCAAGAACAGCTGGGGAAAGGAGTGGGGCCTTGACGGTTATTTCTATGTTTCCTACTACGATACCAGGATAGACCTTGAAAATGCGCTGTACATCCCTGAACCCGTGACCAACTACGACACGATATACCAGTATGACCCGCTCGGCCTGACCGATATGATCGGGTTCAAGTCGCCCACGGGCATGATGACGAATGTTTTCCATGCCAGGGGAAACCAGGAGATTTCGGCGCTCGGTTTCTATACGACCGGACCTGATACGAAATACGAACTTGCCGTCTTCAAAGGCTCTGATCCCGCCCCTTCAGCCTCGAGGAAAGGGACGATCGAACTCCCGGGATTTCATACTATCCGGCTTGAAAAACCGGTGACGGTGACGAGTGGAGAGACTTTTACGGCCACGGTGAAGCTGACCACTCCCGGCGTAGTCTACCCACTGGCCGTTGAAAAACCCTTGCAGTCCGCAAAACAGGCCACAGCGTCTGAAGGGGAGAGTTACATGAGCGCTGACGGGTCGAGCTGGGTCGACATCACATCACAGTTCCCCAATACCAATGCCTGCCTGAAAGCGTACGGAAAGACCGTCCAGGTGGCCGGTTCTGCCCCCGACCTGACCGTCAGTTCCATACAGGTGCCAGATTCGTCGAACCCTGGCGGGACGATTCATATCGAAGCAACGGTGAAAAACCTGGGCCCTGGCGACGCACCGGAAACAACGGTCCGCTTTTCGCTCGCACCCATGGGTGCCCAGGCACTCGGGAACGAGGTCCCTCTCGGGTCTGCCGGAGTCAGGGCTCTGACAAAAGGGTCAACCGAACAGGTTTCTGTCTCATTCAAAGTCCCGGACTCAGCAGGTACACAGAACTATTACGTTGTCGCAACGGTGGATCCGGACGGACTGACCGAGGAGAGCAACGAACAAAACAATCAGATCTCCTCGGAGTCTTATGTCAGGTTCGGTGGTTCCACGGCAGACCTTTCCATGAGATCACTGAAGGGGCCCGCGTCCATGGCATCCGGCGGGGTGGCCGAACTGACATTCACCGTAGCAAACCTCGGGACGGTCACCTCAAGGGTAACCGATATGACCTTTTTCCTATCGAAGATCAACCCGCAAAGCCCCGATGACATCACCATCCTGGGTTCTGCAGAGGTCCCGTCACTTGGTCAGAACGGTGCTTTCTCTGGCCTGTACAAGGTTAACCTCCCTGAAAACCTCGCAGAAGGGCCGTATTACCTTGGAGGGTTCATTGACCTCTCCGAGAGGGTAAGCGAGACTGACGATTCAAATAACATCGGTATGTACCCGGTCAAGATACGGGTCTATAATGAGCAAAACCTTCCGGATATTGCGGCGGTTGAAGTCAGGGCCCCTTCCGAGGCCCGGGCCGGTGGGACGATCGCCATCAATGATACCGTCCAGAATGTCGGGTTTGCCCCGTCAGGTACATTCTATGTAGGTTTCGGGCTCCTTCCGGATTCCTCTGACGAGCTGACCTTCCTGGGCATGAGGGAAGTCTCCTCCATAGACCCTGGTACCTCCTCGGTGGGGCTCACAACCCTCACCGTGCCCTCAGACACGAAGCCGGGTGTTTATACTCTCATGATGGTCGTTTACACTCCCGATGGTTCAGACCCCAATGAAGACAATGATTACATGGTCGCTGAAAATACAATAAGCGTGAAGGAAAAGGGAAAGGGAGGAAAGACAGACCTTGTTATCACCACCGTTTCGGGACCGGCATCGGCTCCCCCGGGAGGAACTGTGGCCCTCACAGCAACGGTAAGAAACCAGGGTTCAGGTACTTCACAGGGGTTCGTTGTGGGCTACTACCTCTCGAATAACACAACGGTTTCCCAGAAAGATACCCTTATCGGTTCCTTCTACGTCCCGGCTCTTGCTCCCGGCATCTCAACGTCCGGAAGCGGTCCGGTCACCCTTCCCACCTCGCTCACGCCCGGGGATTACACCCTGGGAGCAATCGCCGACCCGGAAAATGAGATCTATGAAAGCCGGGAGGACAACAATTACCTGACCTCCGGTAAGAAGGTGTCGATAACATCCGCAGGGACCCCCACAACCCCGGTTGTTACGGTAACCACCCGGAAGACCACGAAACCGGCAACCACGGTGAAAGCAGTAGTTACGATCGGGACCGTGAAACCCCGGACGACCCTGCCTGCTCTGAAGACCTCCATCAAGAACAGGTCGGTATGATATCAGACCGTTCACAAAAACTTCATGGAGCGGGACCGACCGTTTCGGGACGTATGACCGGGAGGGCCATGCAGTTCAGTTCATCCATCTGCCTGGAAGAGGTCAGAGCGTAAAGAGGGTTGACGGGAGGATCATCGGCCGGATGAACCTGTCGCAAGTCCTATACCAGAGGTAAAATAATAATTAATCTGACACTCGCCATGAACCGGAACACTTATTATATTTCTACCGGAATCATTGCCCTCATCCTGGTCGGGATTCTCTGGTGGTCGATAGAGATCGGGAACCCGCTTCCCATCGAAATCGCCTTCGTGCTGGGTGTCGTCCTCATTTATATAATTCGCAGCCGCGTCTCGAGTATCATTGAGGACGAACGGTACAGCCGCATCACCGAAAAGGCCGCGGTCAGGACGCTCGAGGTGTTCTGGGTCATCTTCTTCGCTTCATCCATCGGAGCATTCGTGTCAAGCCTCGACAAGCACCCGTTTCCCCCTCCCATCCCCCATGGCCCGGCCGGGGGGTTCCCGATCCGGATGTTTGGCTTAGTCCAGTTAATCCTTCTCTGCACCATGATCTTTCTGTATGTAGGGTTCAGGATCTACTACTCCCGGAAGTATGGAGAATGGGACACCGATGAAGAATAAAATAAGAGTGCACCGGGCAATCAACGAGATCACCCAGGAGGACCTTGCGGCGGCGGTTCGGGTTTCCAGGCAGACCATCCTTGCCATTGAAAAAGGAAAGTACATTCCCTCGCTGGATCTCGCGTTCAGGATTGCCCGGTACTTCAGGGTGCCCCTCGAAGAGCTGTTCATTTACGAAGAAGATACCAAGGGTTAAGCAGACCGGCATTTGATGTACGGCAGCCCGGGCCCAGAATTTTACCTGCTCAAGGTGCCTGCATTCCGTGATTATTCTGCGGTTTCGTTTCCACCAACCTCTTTTTTCGGCATGATATATCCGGATAAAAAGGTTTATCCCGGATGAATGTAAAGTTGACTTTACAAATAGTGCGGTGAGAATAACATCACCGGGCTGATTGGTCTGCCATGGGATCTGATGAGACCGGGTTCTTTGTCAGTAATGAGAATTGGCTCAGTCAGGAATCACCCACCCTGCCCGGGTGGTGAATCCGGGCGGGGCATCTTGCCAAGAAAGAGGAAAAAGGCGTGATCCATCCTGGTTCATTGAAGAATCACCTGAAAGGATGTCCATTCGACATCCTGGCACTGCTGGCGGCTTTCGCGATACTTGTCCACTTCAGGTTCATGTACGCGGGGTAACGCCTTTTTCCAGCATGTCTGGCTCCTGTACCCTGCAGCCGGTGGGTCCAGGCTCTCCATGTCCTGGAGAGGCAGGTAAAAACAGTCCTGCATCCTCCTGCTGGTGGGAGGGTGATGTTCCAGGACCTTCCGACATAATATTGTCACAACAACTGTTGCATCGACAACATTTTGTTCCCGACAGCACAACCATTCCCTGTGTATGAAAACAGGGACCAGCATCCCGAAAAACCTCCGGGTGCATTCATATCCATAATCAACAGGGCGCACTTTATCGTTATAAACGAGCGTCTGAAGCCATTCGGGCTTTCAGCCGGTCAGTTCCCGGCCCTCATCTGCCTTGTCAGGAAACAGAATATCATCCAGGATACCCTGGCCCGGCATTTCCACATTGACAAGGGGACTGTGGCAAGGGCGGTACAGAAACTTGAGGATGGCGGTTTTGTCCGGAGGATAACGGACCCAGGTAACCGGAGGGCCGTCAGGCTTTTCCTGACCGAGAAAGGCAGGGACATGGCCCCGGTTCTTCGTGCCATTGACCTGGAATGGGAGAGAGGTGCCTTTTCCGGCTTTAGCGATGAGGAGAAAGAGCAGTGCATGGTCTATCTCAAACGTATGGCTGCAAACTGCATCTCCCTGGTGCAGAAAAACGGGTATGGTAATGATGCAGGTGAATGACGCACAGGGACCGGTCCCGGAAGGGGCGCCCTTCCAGGGAGCCACACGGGGCGTTTCGCTCCTGACGGGTGATCCCAAGAAAGCTATCCTCGTCCTGTCAGGACCGATGGTCATCGCGACGCTCCTCTACTCCACCTACAACATTGTGAATGCGATCTGGGTGGCAGGACTCGGGTCGGACGCCCTCGCAGCTGTCGGGTTCATCACCCCGTTGTTCATGGTGCTCATCGGGCTCTCCAACGGGCTCGGTGCCGGGACGGCATCGGTCATATCCAGGCGAATAGGTGCAGGAGACCATGCCGGAGCAAACAATACCGCCATCCATGCACTGATTATCACCTGTATCATATCGGCCCTGATCACCATCCCGCTCATCCTTTTCTGCGGGCCAATAGTCATAGCCTTCGGCGCAGGAAGGACGGCTGGACTCGCCATTGAGTATGGCCAGGTTATTTTTGCAGGTACAACCCTCCTCCTCGTTACCAGCGTACTATCCGCCATCCTCCGGGCTGAAGGGGACACACGCCGTGCCACCT
Source organism: uncultured Methanoregulaceae archaeon (assembly GCA_964530035.1). GTDB lineage: Archaea > Halobacteriota > Methanomicrobia > Methanomicrobiales > Methanospirillaceae > KLAP105. The sequence continues at coordinate 2,149 of CAZGXZ010000088.1, read as the reverse complement.
ATGTCATCGGAGCTTCTGCGGTCATCAACATGGTCCTTGACCCGCTCCTCATCTATTATGCCGGTATGGGGATCTCCGGGGCGGCCTGGGGGCTGATCATCTCCCAGGTCTTTGTCCTGCTGGTACTCCTGTACTGGTTCCTGGGGCGCAGGGATACGTTCGTCGCTCTTTCAGCCAGGTTTTATTCACCTGACCGGAAAACCGTGCGGGACATCCTGAACATCGGGCTGCCGGCTAGTTTCGAGTTCCTGCTCATGTCACTCCTTTCCATCATCGTCAACGGCCTCCTGGTAACGGTTGCCGGCCCGGACGAGGTCGCGGTCTACACCGCAGGATGGAGGGTAGTCCTGTTCGGGATCATTCCGATAGTTGCAATCAGTACATCGGTCATCACAGTCGGCGGGGCGGCGTACGGAGGCAGGCATTTCGCCAAACTCCCTCTCATCCACGGGTTCTCCGTTTCTCTCGGGATCGCGATTGGAGTTGCCGTGAGCATCATCACCTGGCTGTTTGCCCCACAGATCGCGACCATCTTCACCTACACGGCAGAAGGAGCCCACCTCGCCCCATCAATCGCTGCATTCCTTGGTACGATGTGTTTCTTCTATCCATTCGTATCACCGGGGATCATGTCCAGTGCGATATTCCAGGGGACGGGAAGAGGCATGACCTCCCTTGTTTTAAGCCTCCTGAGAAACCTCGTGTTCATCGCGGTGTTTGCTTACTTCCTCGGGATTGTTGCCGGATTCGGTGAACACGGGATATGGTGGGGGATCGTCGCCGGAGACATCCTTGGCGGCGCGGTTGCATATATCTGGGCACGCGTATTTATATCGCGGCTGGTTGCATATGGTTGAAAGCGCCTGTAAGGACCAGGCAGTTCCTTAGGTCCTTTCAGGAAAAAATGATGTTTAAACGAGTATTGTCCTGATCTACCTGCAAAACAGGCAATATTTATTTCTCACCATTTTGAGAGGCTTTTTTCATCTCCTGTTCACGGAGGACATTTCGTTTGATCTTCCCGGAGATTGTTTTCGGGAGATCTGTCACGAACTCGATGACCCTCGGGTACTTGTACGGTGCGGTCGTCCTCCTTGCATGGGCCTTGATCTCCTTGGCAAGGCTCTCGGATGGCTCGAACCCCGGCTTCAGCACGATGAATGCCTTGACAACTAGGCCCCGTATCGTGTCCGGTGACCCGACAACCGCGGATTCCTGTACGGCCGGATGCTCAAGAAGCGCACTTTCCACCTCGAACGGCCCGATGCGATACCCCGATGACTTGATGACATCGTCATCCCTGCCGACAAACCACAGGTACCCGTCACGGTCCTCGTAGGCCTTGTCACCGGTGTAATAGTAGTTGTCCTTGAAGGACTCGGCATTCGCTTCAGGGTTGTCGATGTACTCCACAATCAGTCCCACCGGCCTCGGGTCGAGCCTGATGGCGATCCGCCCCTCCTCTCCCTGACGTACCATGCGTCCTTCCTCATCATGGAGTTCCACCACCCAGCCCGGTGACGGTTTCCCCATCGACCCCGGGCGACACTCCATGCAGGGGAACGAGGCCACCGCACATACCGTTTCAGTCTGTCCATATCCTTCATAGATGGAGAGTCCGGTTCCTTCCTTCCAGACCCGGATAACTTCCGGGTTCAGGGGTTCCCCGGCAGAAACACAATGACGGAGCTCACGCAGGTCGAATTTCTTGAGGTCCGCAAGAATAAGCATGCGGTATATCGTTGGAGGAGCACAGAAGGTGGTTATTTCATACTTTTCAAGTACCGGGAGGATTTCAGTTGCATTGAACTTGCCCTTGATATCATAGATGAAAAGGCATGCACCAGCGATCCATTGGCCGAATATCTTGCCCCACCCGCATTTTGCCCAACCGGTATCAGAAAGTGTCAGGTGCAGGTCATTGGACCTCAGGTCCTGCCACAGCTCGGCGGTTACCCTGTGGCCGAGAGGATGGGCGTTGTTGTGCAGGACCATCTTCGGTTCGCCGGTTGTCCCCGAGGTAAAATAAATCAGCATCGGGTCTGTGGACCTGGTCCGCCGGCTGGACGGCATCGAGACCGACGCGTGAGACACAGGAGCGGGGTACAGGAGTTCATAGGGAAAGCTGGCCCAGCCGTCGAGTTCGCCG
>CAZGXZ010000087.1:0-10361 GCA_964530035.1 uncultured Methanoregulaceae archaeon | reverse complement strand
ACCCTCTATCCGGAACCGAAGGTGCCGGAGTACTACCTCTAGGTATCCCTCCATGAACTGCAGCCCGGAGACCATCATGGACCGTTCACGGGACAATAACCTGGAGCACCAGCCGTTCTACACCGTGCGGCCCCTCCTCCCCGTTTACCCGGAACCTGGGGAAGTACCGCCGGGACACAGGCGCTTGGTCCTGGTGCAGGACGGTTCCGTGTTCCATCTGGAAAAACAGGGTTCAGGCACGGTTTTCATGCCTGACCCGCTCCCTGCAGGAATTGCATCCGGTGCACCGGTGTACCTCGGCATCTGCAAAGACCGTGTCTATTATGCAGCCGGGGTCCCGGACGGAGCCATGGTGCCGTGCGGCGGGAAGCCGTTGCCGGTCAGGGAACTATCGGGAAGGGTCCCGGAACACGAGGAGGCCGTCGCCTCCTATGCGGTGCGGGTCCTTGACTATGACCGTTCGACCGCCTACTGCGGCAGGTGCGGAGCCATGACCCGTCCTCTCGCGACCGAGAGGGCCAAGGTCTGCCCGGCCTGCAGCTCCGTCACCTACCCCCGTATCTCCCCTGCCGTCATCGTACTTGTGAAAAAGGGAGAGGCGGCCCTCCTCGCCCGTTCCCCTGGCGCTCCGCCAGGCTTCTTCTCGCTGATCGCCGGGTTCAATGAACCAGGTGAGAACCTCGAGGAGACCGTCCGCCGGGAAGTCCGCGAGGAAGCCGGCATTGAAGTACGCAACCTCCGGTATTTCGGGAGCGAACCGTGGCCGTTTCCCGATTCGCTCATGACCGGTTTTGTCGCAGACCATGCCGGAGGAGAGATACGGACCGACGGCCGGGAGATCGAGGCTGCCGGCTGGTTCGCCCGTGACAACCTGCCACTCATCCCCACACGGGCGAGCATCTCGCGGGCGCTGATTACAGCCTGGGTCAGGGGAGATATATGACCTCTCCGGAGAGATGGACATGAAGACAGGTTTGTTTCAGGTGAAAGGACTGGCAAAAACCCACTCCCCGGATAATTTGGACAGAGCACTTCATCATCGCCTGTCCCGTATGCACTACTCCCAGGCGGTGCCAGGAGCAGACGTATGGGAATAGCTGACAGGAAACAACGTGAGAAGGAGCAGCGGAGGACTGCAATCCTCGACGCGGCCGAACGGCTCTTTTTTTCACGGACGTACGAAGAGGTCTCCATGGAGGAGATCGCCCGCGAAGTCGAGCTGAACAAGGCCACCATCTATCTCTACTTTAAAAATAAAGAAGCCCTGTACGCCACCATCGTCCTCCGGGGTATCGAACTCCTGAAGGAAAAATACCTTGCGTGCATGGAACAGGATAAGCCGGGGATCGTCAGGGTAGCCCTCATGGGCCGGGCCTACTACCTATTTTCCCTGGAATACCCTGATTACCTCCGCATGATCCACTTTTACGGTTCTGAACGTTTTTCCCGGGAAAACCCGTGCACCGCTGATATCGGGAAGGGGTATGGCACCTGCCGCCTGATCCTGCGGGATGCCATCCGCGAAGGGATCAGGGACGGCAGCATCCGTGCCGATATCGACCCCTTCCTCGCCTCGATGTACCTCATGACCTCCTTCATGAACATCCTGTCCATGGAAGACAAGTGGAAACAGGTGATCGGGGATGCCGGGTTCAGCTTCGAACAGTACGCCGGGGAGTTCCTGCGGTTCATCATCCCGGCCCTCTCGCCCGGTGACCGTCCCTGCACCAGGGAGGTCACGGACCTTTTGTCATCGCCTTCCTTCCTGACCGGGCCCGTGGTCCCGGGACCCCGAAGGAAACCAAAACACAAGCCTTCAGCAGGAGAGAAGGGAGACCGGACATAGGCCGTCACAGGGGGCTATCTCCGGGTGGCCCCCTGCTCGGGGGTCCCATGAAATTCACTCCTGCGGATGGACGATTGCCTTCAGGCTGCCGTCCCGCGGCCTGGCGGTCAGGAGAAACCCTTCAACCGTGTTCTTCAGGGGTACGACGTGGGTTATCATGTCCGTCACGTTGATCCTGTCGTGCCCGATCCAGGTCAGGGCCGTTCTGAGGTCATGGTAATCTGCAGCATAGGAATGGGTAACCGTTATCTCCTTCTGCCACAGGTCCCAGAGGTTGATCCCGGACTGGATTTCCGGACGCGTGGGAGCGAAAAAGAGGACCGTGCCACCCGGTCCGACCGCTTCGAGGGACTGTTCCACGCACACGGGGACCGGTGCCGTCATGATCACGGTGTCGGCACCCCACCCGTCGTTGAGCTCCCTGAACCTTCCCGGGACATCGTCAGCCGCGGCGATGGTCGCATCAGCGCCGAACTTGCGGGCGAGCTCCAGCCGGTCCGGGTTCATGTCCGACACCGCGATGAACCCCGCACCATTCAGCCGGGCTGCCTGGACATGGAGAAGCCCGGTGATGCCGGCACCGATGATTAGGACCGACCGTCCGTCCGAGGTCGGTGCCCAGCGCTGCCCCCGCACCACGCACCCGAGGGGTTCGACAAAGGTCCCGGCATCAAATGACACGGTCCCAGGGAGGCGGACCAGACCCCGGTCCACGTTGATTGCGGGCAGCACGGTGTATTCAGCAAACGCACCATATCCCTGCTTGAATTTCGTTGTCTGCAGGGTCCTGCATGCCGTCGTGTGCCCGCGGACGCATGCACGGCACGTGTTGCAGGCGACATGGTGCGTCATCACCACCCGGTCGCCGACCTTCCATTCCGGGTCGACACCGGGACCGGTTTCTGTTATGACCCCCGTGCACTCATGTCCGAACGCCCCGATGCCACCGGGCCTTCCTGCACGCCTGACCCGGTACCACTCCATGACATCCGACCCGCACACCCCGCATGCCATGACCCTGACCTTCACCTCTCCTGGCCCGACCGGGAGGTCATCGACATCCTCGGTGCGGATGTCGCTGTTCGAATAATACACCGCTGCTCTCATGGAGTCTCCTGGAACGGTCTTCTGTCAAACACCTGCAAAGAGTTCACCCCGGCGAAATGAAAAATGTTAGTCAAGCCTGGACGCCCGGGGGAGGCATTCCTGGTAGATATCCATGGCTTCCTTGACAGTATGATTACCATGGACGATGGAACCAATTGCCCGGATCATGCCGACCGGGTTCTCGTCCTGGAAGATGTTCCGTCCGAAGTCAACTCCCACTGCTCCGGCCTCAACCGAGTCGAAGGCCATCCGGAGTGCGTCAGGAGGGCTCGAGTACTTGCCGCCGGCGACGACGACCGCGGTCGGGGCGACAGCGTCAACAAGCCTCGAAAACTCCTCGCAGTAATAGGTCTTGACAATCCTCGCCCCCGCGTCCTGGCAGATACGGGATGCGAGCGCCAGGTAGCGCAGGTCGCGGGCCATGTTTTTCCCGACGGCCGTGACTGCGAGGACGGGGATCCCGTATTCCTCGGCGTGGTTGATCGTATCGGTGAGGTTCAGGATCGTCTGCTGCTGGTTGGCGGAGCCAACATACACGCTCACGGCGACCCCGGCAGCGTCCATCCGGATGGCCTCCCTGATGCCGACGGTGATCTTCTCGTCGCTCAGTTCCTCAAACAGGACGCTGTTCCCCCCGGAAACCCGCAGCATGATGGGTTTCGAGCCCAGTGCCTCAGGCGCAATGTTGTTCCGCACCGCCCCGCGGGTCGTCATGAGGCAGTCGCAGTAGGGCATGAGGGTCCGGATCGTGTTGCTCATGTTGCGGAGTCCGGTGGTCGGGCCCTGGAAGTAGGGGTGGTCAATCGCAAACATCACCACCCGGTTGTCCTTCGGGTTGATGATCCGGTTCATCCGGCTCTGGATTCCGACGTCAGGATAGGTAGTTGCCATGGTGATCCTTCACCGGAATAAATGACATGGAACGAAAAAAACATTGGGACTAGGGCCTGTCCGGCCTGACGATCAGGTAGCCCCTGTTGATTAACCACTGGTGGAACTCGTGGGTGGTGTGAAGGCACTTTGATGCACAAATTGCCCGGATCTCTTCATATTCAGGGGATTTTTCCGTTTCCCTGTTGAGCAGGGACTGTATCGGGCATTTCACGTCACGACAGTATTCCCGACGCGTGTAGTCGGTATATCCCTTAATGGACGACATACCAGATCCTTGAAAAAAGAAATGAAAAAATCTTGCGTACTGGTAATGAACGGCCGTCCTGCAGGTATTCCCCTTTCTTCAGGTCGTGGCGGTCACAGACCAGTCCGTACACCCGTTCATCCATGCATCACCCGTTTTCAACCTCCCTCACCGGTACCAGGACACCTCCGGTTGCGCACTGGCTGACCCGGGCTGGAAGTCCTCTCTTTTCCCTGGTCCGCGGATGACAGCCGGTTTTCAGAGATCTCCGGGGGAGGCAACGGGCACATTCAGCCCGGCCTGGTACCGGAAACGAGATAAAAAGTCATCGAACTGAAGAACTGCCCGGCAGCGCCGGCCTGCACCTGCTCCCTGGTCCAGTCCTCAGCCTGCCGGGAGCTGACGACCCCTGCAGCGACAGCAAGCCGCAGGGTGGTGGGGAGGTCATATAACCTCCCGGCGAGTGCAAGGTCAGGAAGCACGAGGTTCAACGGCACCACGGTCACCTCGGCGAGGCCCGCCGCCCTGAACGAGGCATACAGGGACCGGCCGGCCCATCCCGAGGGAAAGCGGTCACACCAGAGGTTCAGGATGCTGCGGGTGACCTCCCGGTCACCTGGCCAGAGGACCAGGGTTTCCCAGTCCGGTTCAAAGACGACGACCCTGCCGGAAGGGCGTGTGACTCGTGCCATTTCCTGAATGACACCGGGAGGGCTCTTTGTGTGCTGGAGCACCCGGTCTGCCCGTGCGGCATCGAAGGCCTGGTCCGGGAACGACAGGTTCGCTGCATCACACCGGACGAAGTCCAGGACCTTGGCGTTCCCGCCGGTGTTCCGGTCCCTGGCCGTGGCAAGCATGGTGAGGCTTGCGTCGATGCCGGTGACCCGTCCCTCGCCTCCGACGAGCCCGGCAAGGACAGCGAGATCAGTACCGTTTCCACAACCGACCTCGAGCACCCGTGCCCCGGGCCGGACGCGGAGCTCCTGGAAACTCCTGTTCTTACATTCCTGGAAAAAAGGGAGGGAGTGGATGAAATCGAGGCAGCTGACACAGGACCGGCTGTCGGGTGCCTGGTCCACCCGGGCAAACGCGGAGGCGAATGAATCCATGGATATCACGAACGGGTGTTCTCGTACAGCATGGGTGCACCAGGCATTTCTAGCAGCTTCCCCGCAGGCCCGGCAGGTCCCTGCCGGGGTGGACCGCAGGCTCCTTTCCGTGTTTTCCCGGACAATGAAATGAGCCAGGGTCCGGCCACGGGCAGCGGAACATGCATGCCGGCGTGACTGGTGCGTGGACCCGGTGATTCGCCTTCCAGGGCGTCTTCCCACCGGGGAACCGCGACGTACCCTGTGCAAACGTATTCATTGATCACGGGTCTTCCAAGGGTCCCGGGTGAATGCTCCTCTGTTCATGGAACCAGTAATACACATGAAAGTGAGTGGGTTGCAGGTCCCGGGGGGTCCTGAACGACGTTTTTACGCAGGGAGCACCCGGCGTTCACATATTTTCTGAAACACGCAGCAGCCTGCCGGTCGGTTATACCAACTTATTTCTACCTTGCTTGGCAAAATCGCAGATAGTTTCAGCTACGATGGCCCCAGTACTCCGCGTCCTGTATGTCGATGATGAACCTACGCTCCTTGAGATTGGAAAACGTTTCCTGGAGCGCGAAACGGAGTTCAGGGTTGACATCATCCCGTCGGCCCTTCATGCACTGGCACTGCTCGGGCAGAAGCACTACGATGCCATTATCTCGGACTACCAGATGCCGGGGATGGACGGGATAGGTTTTTTAAAGGCGGTCCGGGCATCGGGAAACGATATCCCGTTCATCCTTTTCACCGGACGGGGCCGCGAGGAGATCGTCATCACCGCCCTGAACGAAGGTGCTGACTTCTACCTCCAGAAAGGGGGGGAAACAAAGTCGCAGTTTGCCGAGCTGGCGCACAAGATACGGCAGGCTTCCGGGAAGCGGAGAGCCGAGCAGGCCCTGATAGATTCCCAGAAAAGGCTTGAGGACATTATCAATTTCCTCCCGGATGCGACCTTTGCCATAGACAGGTCCGGTTGTGTCATCGCCTGGAACCGGGCAATCGAGGAGATGACGGGCGTTGCTGCACAGGATATCCTCGGGAAGGGTGATTATGCCTATGCCCTGCCATTTTACGACACCCGGCGGAAAATCCTCATCGACCTCATCTTTGAACCTGACGAGGTCATTGCACGGGACTATTCGCGTATCATCCACCAGAAGGACCTCCTCATTGCGGAAACAACTCTTCCCCGACCACAGGGCAGGGAGGTCACGCTCCTTGGCAAGGCAAGCCCGCTCTATGACCCGGAGGGAAATATTGTCGGCGCCATCGAGTCCATCCGGGATATCACGGACTTGCGAAAAGCCGAACTGTCACTCCGGGAGAGCGAGCGCCGGTACCGGGAGGTCGTCGAAACCCAGACCGAGTTCATCTGCCGCTTTCAGCCTGACGGAACCTATGTCTTTGTCAACGAGGCATACTGCCGGCATTTCAAAAAAACCCGGGAGGAGATCATCGGACACCGCTTCGTCCCCTTTATCCCGGAAGAGGACCGCGAACGCCTCAGGAAATACTTCGCTTCCTTCACCCCGGACCAGCCCAGTGGCGAGAGTGAACACCGTGTCACCCTGCCTGACGGCAGTGTCCGGTGGCACTGGTGGAACGACCTCGCCATATTTGATAATGAAGGTCGCATCATCGAGTTCCAGTCGATAGGCAAGGATATCACCGACCGGAAACGGGTGGAGGAAGACCTCAGGCAGTCCGAGAACCTGTACCGGACGATCTTCGATTACACCGGGGCAGCCAGTATCATCATCGGGCCCGATACCACAATCCTCCGTGCCAACCGGGGCTGGGAGATCCTGACCGGCATGCCCCGCGGGGAACAGGAGAATAAGCTCAGCTGGACCGTCTTTTTCAACGCTGAAGACACCGAAAGGATGAAGGGGTATCATTACGCCCGAAGGAAAGACCCGGAAGGTGTGCCTGACATATACGAGTCCCGCCTGGTCGATGCCACGGGTCATACCCACGATGTTTTCGTGCATGTCGGCATGATCCCGGGCTCAAACAACAGTGTGGCGTCACTTGTGGACATCTCCGAGCGGCGCAAGGCCGAAGACGACCTGCGGCAGGCCTATGAAAACCTCGCCGCAGCAGAAGAGCAGCTCAGGGCACAATTCGAGGAACTCAAAACCAGCGAACAGAAGGTCCGGAGGAGCGAGAAGGACTACCGCAGCATCCTTGAGAATATCCAGGACGTCTACTACCGGACTGACACTGCCGGAAACCTCCTCTCTGCCAGCCCGTCCCTCGCAGATGTGCTTGGGTATTCCCCGGTATCATCCCTCTATGGGAAGGATATTGCCACATCGCTGTATGCCAACCCGGATGACCGCACGGTTTTTCTTGAAGACCTTGAAAAGACCGGATCGGTCACAAATTATGAAGTCCTTCTCAAACACCGTGACGGGACCCTGGTCACGGTAATCACCAGCAGTCACAAATATTTTGATGATGATGGCAGGTTCCTCGGGGTCGAGGGGATCTTCCGGGACATCACGGAGCGCAAGCGGGTTGAGGAGGCCCTCCGGAGGACCGAGGAGCGGTTCAGGGCATTCACCGAGAACATCGAGGACCTGACAGCGATCACGGATGAAGAGGGCAGGTACACCTATGTGAGTCCTTCGGTCTTCCGTCTTTCCGGGTATACCCCTGAAGAGGTCCTCGGGCGGAATGCAACCGGTACTGACACCCCCTTCGCCATCCACCCGGATGACCTGGGGCGACTTGTCGAGGCCAGCCATAAAGCCCGCCAGACCCCGCACCAGCCTGTCCAGATTGCGCCGTTCCGCCGTACCATGAGCAACGGGCAGGTCATCTATATAGAAGGCTCCGTTACGTACCTCCCGGATGTGGAGGGCATCCAGGGCAGCCTCTTCCACGGCCGGGACGTGACCGACCGTATCCAGGCAGAAGCTGCACTCCAGGCAAGCGAGGAGCGGTACCGTTCGATCGTGGATGCTCACACCGAGATGATAGCACGGTTCACCCCGGATGGAACGATTACGTTTGTCAACGAAGCCTATCATGCGTATTTCAAACCATGGTTCGGGATTGAGAATATCGTGGGCACGACGATCCGCGAACTCATGCAGGTGAAAAATCACGAGGCGGTCGAGCAATTCCTGAGTTCGCTGACGGTCGAGGAACCTGTCAGGGACATGGAGCGCGTTGTCACGGGTTCTGACGGGAAAACGTACTGGCAGCTCTGGACGGTCAAGGCAATCTTCGGACCTGACCGACAGGTCGTTGAATACCAGGTCAATGGTAGGGATATTACCGACCGTAAAAAGGCAGAAGATGCTCTCCGGGAGAGCGAGGAACGGTACTCGGCCATCGTGAACCATGCCCCCGGGCCGGTCGTCATCACCCGCAGGGAAGAGATCCTGTACGTCAACGATGCCGGGGTCCAGGCATCCGGCTATAGCCGCGAGGAACTCACCGGGAAGAGCATCCTCGGGTTCCTGACGGCAGATTCCCGGAAGGCAGCCCTCGATGCGATGGACCGGAGGGGTGCAGGCACAGAGAGCATAACGGAATACGAAGTTGATTTCATCAGGAAGGATGGCGATACTCTCAACCTGATCGTCCGTGCGATCGATATCTCGTACAAGGGGGAGAACGTCACCCTCTCCCTCCTTGTCAATATCACCGACCGGAAACGGGCCGAAAAGGCCCTGGTCGCTGCCAACAGGAAACTGGGCCTCCTCACTGAGATCACCCGCCATGACATCAGGAACCAGCTGCTGGTCCTTGCCGGGTTCATCGAACTGTCCCGGCGGTCACGGGATGACCCTGCCTGCCTTGCCGACCTCAGCCGGAAGGCGACCGAGACCATAACAGCCATCTCCGCCCTGATTGGGTTCACCAAGGACTACGAGAAGCTTGGCGTCCAGTCCCCCGCATGGCAGAACGTGTGGGACCTCACCGGTTCGATCCTGCCCCAGCTGCCCCTGGGCACCATCCGGGTCGAGCGGGGAGACCCCTCGCTCGAGGTATTTGCCGACCCCCTGCTTGTGCGGGTGTTCTACAACCTTTTTGGGAATGCCCTCCGGTACGGCGGTGAGCAGATGACCACCATCAGGATCACGGACCGGAGAGAGGGCGCAAATCTCATCATCAGCGTGGAGGATGACGGGGTTGGGATCAGCGCCGGGGACAAGGGGCCATTGTTCACCCGCGGATATGGCAAGAACACCGGCCTCGGGCTCTTCCTCTCCCGCGAGATCCTCGCGATCACCGGCATCACGATTGCCGAGAACAGTGAACCCGGGAAGGGGGCACGGTTTGAGATTACGGTGCCGGACGGGGCATGGAGATATACCGGGAAGAAATGATCCCTGCAGATCACCTTTCCGTTCCTCTTTTCAGCCCGGGGACCGGTTAATCCCGCCCGGGGAACCGGGGTGTATTGCAGTGTACCGCGAGCGGACTCTAGAAGGTAACATTTCCTTTCGGGTCGATTTTCAGGAACGGGTTATGGGCGACTTCCCAGATGTAGCCGTCAGGGTCGGTAAAATATCCGCCGTATCCTCCCCAGAACGTTTTCTGGCCGGGCTTCAGGACACGTGCGCCAAGCGCCCGTACCGTTTCGAGTATCGAATCGACCTCGGCCTCATCCTTCGTGAGAAAGGCAAGAGTAAACCCCGGAAACCCGCTTCCCGCGTCCGGGACCATAGCATCCTCTGCCAGCCGGTCACGGGGATACAGGGCAAGGATGACCCCGTTGAGCATGAAAAATGCGATGTCGTCCTGTACCCGGGCCGCCCAGCCAAGGCCGTCGCGGTAGAACGCGAGGGCACGATTGAAATCCGTCACTCCAAGGGTTATGATATGTATCCGGGGATCCATGATCACTGAATGCGTGCGTTCCATGATAACCGGCCCGGTTGTACCCCGTGCACATGACCTGACAATCCGGATGAAAGACGATCCTTTTCGGGAGTACCTTTAATTGGGGGGCTTCGCCCCCACACCCCGGTAACGATATGCCGCCGCCCACGAAGGACGCCCCGGCGGCGGTTTTATGACCCTTCATGAAGATTTCAAACGGGAAAAACCCACTGAACACCAAAACTACAAAAACCGTGCCACAAACAACTCTGATAACAGAATCGCCAACGGCTTGCCATGGCTATCGTATGCAGGGGGTTTGGGGGGCGGCAGC
>CAZGXZ010000086.1:8172-10420 GCA_964530035.1 uncultured Methanoregulaceae archaeon | reverse complement strand
ACCGGGCAGTACCTGAAGGGTGAGCTGAAGATTGAGATCCCTGCAACCCGGCGGAAGCCGAAGGGGTTCATGCGGCTGAAAGGGTGCCGGGGAAATAACTTAAAAGAGATCGACGTGGACGTCCCCCTCGGTGTATTGACGGTCGTCACGGGTGTTTCCGGCAGCGGGAAGTCGACGCTGATATCTGATACCCTGTACCCCGCCCTGATGAAGCAGGTCCATCACACCCGGTCGCAGGAAGGTGAATACGACTCCCTCGAGACCGATATCCCGGTCGACAAGGTCATCGTCATCGACCAGTCGCCGATCGGGAGGACGCCGCGGTCCAACCCGGCGACGTACACGAAGGTCTTTGATGATATCCGCGCGATCTTTGCAGAGACCAAGGACGCGAAGGTGAGGGGGTATGCACCGGGACGGTTTTCATTTAACCTCAAGGGTGGGCGCTGTGAGGCATGCCAGGGAGAGGGGCTCATCAAGATCGAGATGAACTTCCTCCCCGATGTCTACATCGAGTGCGAGGAGTGCAAGGGGACCCGTTACAACAGGGAGACCCTCGAGGTGAAATACCGTGGAAAATCCATCGCCGAGGTCCTTGCCATGTCGGTCGAGGAGGCACTTGAACTGTTCAGGAACATCCCCTCCATCAGGCAGAAGCTCGAGACCCTTTCAGCGGTCGGTCTCGACTATATCAAGGTCGGGCAGTCTTCAACGACTCTTTCCGGGGGAGAAGCCCAACGTATCAAGCTCACCCGGGAACTCGCCAAGCGCGCAACAGGAAAAACCGTGTACCTCCTTGACGAGCCCACCACGGGTCTGCACTTCCATGACGTCAAGAAGCTGATTGCCGTGCTCGATGCCCTCGTTGAAAAGGGGAACTCGGTTATCGTCATCGAGCACAACCTCGATGTCATCAAGTCCGCAGACCACCTCATTGACCTTGGCCCCGAGGGAGGGGACGGGGGCGGAAGGATAATCGCCGAGGGGACACCTGAGGAGATCGCACGATGCCGGAAGAGCTATACCGGGAAATACCTGAAGTCAGTACTGGCGAAGGGATAGATCCATCCTCACTCCCTGAAACCCCCGGGTGCTACCTGTTCAGGGACCGTGACGGGGCCATCCTCTACATCGGTAAGGCAAAGAACCTCAGGAAACGGGTCTCAAGCTACTTTCACAAGAAAGACCACGAGGCGCGCATACAGAGCATGCTCGACCAGGTGAAAGACCTTGACTTCATCGTGACCAGTACCGAGGTCGAGGCGTTCATCCTTGAAAATAACCTGATCAAGGCCAACAAGCCGAAATACAACATCGACCTGCGGGACGCAAAGAACTATGCCTACATCCACCTCTCTGACGACCAGTTCCCAAGGATCGGGATCGCGCGCCAGCATACGGGAACGGGCAGCTATTATGGACCCTTCACATCGGCTGCAGAACGTGACAGGGTCCTCCACCTGGCAAAAAAGATCTTCAGGCTCCGGAGCTGCCGCACCATGCGGAAACGGGCATGTCTCAGATGTCACCTCGGGACCTGCAGCGCCCCGTGCCAGTCCCAAGTGACCAAGGACGACTACCATGGTCAGGTCAGGCACGCCGACCTCTTCCTGAAGGGAAAGACAGGCGACCTTGTAAGGGACCTTGAGCAGCAGATGAAGGAAAAGTCCGACTCGTCCCAATTTGAAGAGGCCCTTCATATCCGTGACCAGATCTCAGCCTTAAAACACCTTTCGTCCCGGCAGTATGTCCAGCGACGGCCTGGCTGCGATGAAGACTGTATCAATTACCTTGACTTTGACGGTACAACCTTTCTCACGGTCTTTTCGATCCAGAACGGGCGTCTTATCGAAAAGCAGGACTTTCACTTTCCAGCCCGTTCCGGTTTCCTGGAGGAGTTCATCGTCCAGTATTACGGAGATAACGAACCTCCCTCTGAAGTAATCGTCCCGGAGCCGCTCCCATCCGCCGTCTCAGAATACCTGTCCCACCGGCTTGGCAAGAAGGTAACGATAACCGTCCCGAAGGCCGGTGAAAAAAAACACCTCCTCGACCTCGTCAGAAAAAACATCGAGGCGTCACAGCAGGGAGGACGAATAAAGGTGGCCGCGCTCATGACTGCACTCTCCCTTGAAAAAGCGCCCTCGGTCATCGAATGCTTTGATATTTCCCATACGGGCGGGACGGCGGTCGTCGGGTCGATGGTCAGGTTCAGGGAGGGAAAACCCGATAAAAAGGAGTACCGGCG
>CAZGXZ010000086.1:0-8162 GCA_964530035.1 uncultured Methanoregulaceae archaeon | reverse complement strand
AGGCAGCGACGACTTAGCGGCCATTGGCGAAGTCGTTGGGAGGCGGTATTCCCGCCTTGCGCGCGAAGGGGCGCCGTTCCCGGACCTGGTCCTCATCGACGGTGGAAGGGGACAGCTGAATGCCGCGCTCGACTCGCTCGACCGCCTGGAAATAAACCTCCCGATTGCCGCAATCGCCAAGAGGGAGGAGGAGATATACCTCCCTTCATGTCCGTACCCGTTGAAGCTCCGGAGGGATGACCGCGGCCTCCTGTATCTCAGGGAGATCCGGGACGAGGCACACCGTTTTGCCATTGCCTATCACAGGCTGCTTCGGAAAAAGGAGCTGAGGCCGTGAACCGTTTCGAACTGGTATCACCCTTCTCCCCTGCAGGCTCCCAGCCGGATGCAATCAGGAACCTCGTTTCGGGTGTCGGAGAGCAGCACCGGTGCCAGACCCTCCTTGGTGTCACCGGGTCGGGAAAGACGTTCACTATGGCAAACGTGATCGCGCAGGTCCAGCGCCCGACGCTTGTCATCGCACACAACAAGACCCTTGCGGCGCAGCTCTATAACGAGTTCAAGGAGTTCTTCCCAAACAACCGGGTTGAATACTTTGTCTCGTACTACGACTACTACCAGCCGGAGTCATACATACCCCAGAAGGACCAGTACATCGAAAAGGACGCTCAGATCAACCCCAAGATCGAGATGCTCCGCCTTTCTGCCACGGCATCGCTTCTCTCCAGGCGCGATGTCATCGTTGTTGCCTCTGTCTCATGCATCTATGGTCTCGGGCGTCCCGAAACCTTCGAGTCAATGGGATTTGACCTTTCGGTTGGACAGAAGGTTGACAGGAAGGAGATCATAACACGGCTCATCGACAGCCAGTACGAACGGAACGATCTCGAACTGGTTCCCGGCCGTTTCCGGGTCAAGGGAGATACCATCGACCTTGTGCCCGGGTACTTCAACAACATCATCCGTATCGAACTGTTCGGGGACACCATCGACCGGATAGCCGAGATCGACCGTACCACGGGATCGGTCAAGGAAACAATGAAGTATTTCTTTGTCTTTCCGGCCCGGCACTACGTCATCCCCGAGGAGGAAAAAGAGCGCGCAATCCACTCCATACAGGACGAGCTCAGGGAGCAACTGCCGAAACTCGGAATGCTCGAGGCACACCGCCTGGAACAGCGGACCCTGTTCGACATCGAGATGATCCGGGAGACGGGGAGCTGTAAGGGGATCGAAAACTATTCCCGCCACTTCGATGGGCGTAAACCCGGAGAAAAACCCTACTGTCTCCTGGATTACTTCCCCGAAGACTTCCTGATGTTCATCGACGAGAGCCACCAGACCATCCCCCAGCTCCACGGGATGTATAACGGCGACCACTCGCGCAAGGTCCCCCTGGTGGAGTACGGCTTCAGGCTCCCGAGTGCATTTGACAACCGGCCACTGGTCTTCTCAGAGTTCGAGCAGTACATGAACCAGGTAATCTTTGTCTCGGCCACCCCTGCGGTTTATGAACGTGAATGTTCCGGGCAGGTGGTCGAGCAGATCATCAGGCCTACCGGTCTTGTCGACCCGGTCGTGGAAGTGCGTCCGATAGCGGGCCAGACCGATGACCTGATGCGGGAGGTGAGAGCCACCGTTGAAAAAGGGGACAGGGTGCTCGTCACCACGCTTACAAAACGGCTTGCGGAGGAACTGACCGAATACCTCGCAGAAAAAGGCATCAGGACCCGGTACCTCCATTCCGATATCGATACCCTCGAACGGATTGAGCTCATCCGGCAGCTCAGGCTGGGCAAGTTCGACGTCCTTGTCGGCATCAACCTCCTCAGGGAGGGACTCGACATTCCGGAGGTAGGGTTCATCGGTATCCTCGATGCCGACAAGGAAGGCTTCCTGCGGGATGCACGGAGCCTCATCCAGATCATCGGAAGGGCAGCAAGGAATGCAAATGCTCACGTGGTGCTCTATGCAGATACCCTCACTGGGTCCATACGGGAAGCCCTGTCGGAGACCTCCCGGAGACGCCGGATGCAGGTTGCCTATAACGAGGAGCACGGGATCATCCCTGCGACCATCAGGAAACCAGTCAGGGAGCAGGAAGTGGACATCAGGGACACCCGTCACGTCCCGAAGACCGCGATACCGAACCTCATCATTGAACTTGAAACCCGGATGAAGGAGGCCGCCAACAGGCTCGACTTCGAAGAGGCCATCCGCCTCCGTGACCAGGCAAGGTCATTCAGGGAACGGTTGGGCGAGCCGGATACCTGAAGGGGATATCCCCGGGTTTACGAGGATGGTTCCCCAATGAAGGTGTCCTGTTGTTTGTTTACTAACGGTATGACGATTCTGTGTCCTTATTCAAAGGGGGGGGCACGCACATACATCATACCCTCTGGCATCATCACTCTGAAAAAGAGAGTAAAAAAGGGCTGGTATGAAAAACATCCTAGGAAAATAAATGGCATATGCTAGGAATGGCGCGATTATTTGGATATTCAATATTCAGCTATGTTGAAACCGTATGATCGGAATTGTAGCTAATAGTGGTCTCGCATAATGGGGTGAATAAAATTGAGGAGGTAAAGGATTCCCACAGAGCCAAAAAATCTCAATTTTAACGAATAATTCTTCCTTGCCAGACATAATTATCAGGGAATCTGTATAATTGAAGAAACGGGATCTGAAATTTTTCGAAACCTTTCAGATTGATTCAGATCTTGCCGAATATCCGTTCTCACCTTTCCCGATATCCGATAAACATAAACCCTCCAGTGGGGGTGTGCCCCCACACCCCCGAAAAGATACACCGCCGCCCCCGAAGGGCGCCCCGGCGGCGGTTTCACGGCCTTTCATTAATGGTTAGATCTGAAAAAACCTCGCTGAAGACAAAAAAACTACAAAAGCCATAACACAAACAACCCTGATAAGGGAATCGACAACGGCTTGCCATGGCTATCGTATGCAGGGGGTTTGGGGGGCGGCAGCCCCCCTGTCCTACTTAGTCTCATCCTCTGCCTGTTCGAGGTTAAAATTAAAAAATCGGCTCTCTTAAAACACACATGAACAGGAGTTCACACCCGGACCATGAAAAACCCCATATAAAATCTCCATATTATGAGGCCATTTTTAGCATTATCCTAGGAAATCCTATCATTAGAGTTGTAGCTGAGGGAGATCGCTCATAATGCGGTGAATAAAATAGAGGATGCGGAGGATTTCAACGAAGCTAGAAATGCAATATTTCCCCATCCTCTGCATCATCCTGAAAGGAAAACGAATACATCTGGTATTCAATTGAATAAAATTTGTATTCACGCAGGAAGCGATCATTTCCTCAAAGACCCATATGAAACAGCTCATGTTCTTCCTGATCACGCCAGGGCGGGAATAGCATGCCCGGGAGATTATCCGGATAACTGACGAAAAAATGAATCCAGTCCGGCGGCAGCTTCCCAACCACCGGTTATTTGGGCTCATCTCTGGAAAACTAAAGGGAAACCAGCATTATTACCCCATAAACGAGGACTTTTTGCTGTACGAAGACCTCCGGAAGTTCGTGCTGAAAACCGTGGGTATCGTTCGAGTCGTGAAAGAAAACCTTGCAGGTATGGCAAATATCCGGTGCATGTTCATCTACGGTTCGTTTACAAAAGCGAATGCCGGATTAAAGAAATATATCGACCTGTTTTTCATCGGGGACATTGATGAAAACGTACTCAAACCCCTTGTGCATGAGAGTGATCAGGCATTCCACCATGAGATTACCTCCACCCTCATGCAGTCTGCTGAGTTCGGGCAGCCAAAGCGGGACGACGAACCTTTCGTAACCAATGTCATAACCGGGTAAAAGGAATGATCACCGGTACCTGGAATGATTGAAGACATTGAACGACAAGGGCTGAGGTGATGAGCATAGGAAAAGGGGAACAAGAATCCGGAAATTATACATATCTCGTGGAAAAGGCAAAGAAACTCGGCGCTGCCGGCGCGAAGGTTATCCCGGCGTCGGAGATCGTTGTGGAGAACCGCGTGCCCATGAAGTGCCGGACCGGCTGTATCGGGTACGGGAAGAAGCTGACCTGTCCGCCGTACGTCCCGACGCCGGACGAGTTCCGGAAGATCCTCGCCGAGTACCGGTACGCCCTGCTCGTGAAGTTCATCTCCCCGGCACAGGCAGAGCCGGACGTGATCTGCTCGATCTACCGGTACTGGCTCGACCCCGATGCGCCTGCCGACAAGAAGGAGCAGGCAACGCAGTTCTGGAACGACCATTTCAACGGTACCGGCACCTTTGCCCCGATGATGCTCGAGCTCGAACGGACGGCGTTCAATGCCGGCAACCCCTTTGCGCTCGCGTTCATCAACGGCTCGTGCCGGCTCTGCGAGACCTGCAATGTCAAAGGCGGCATCTGTATCCATCCCACGCAGGCCCGGATAGCGGAGCACGCTGTCGGCGTAAACATGGTGAAGACGGCAGGGAAAGCGGGGATGCCGATACGGTTCCCGGTGCAGGGGCACCCGCAGCTGATGGCGCTGTTGCTGATTGACTGAAACGAGAGAAGAACCCGGCATCCCGGCCTGCCGGGGGAGCAAGAAGCCCGGGAAGGGGACAATCCCCCGGCCACCTGCTCCCGCAGGAACCCCCCCGGGCTGGAGATTCATGGAAGGTAAACATGATGACGGATACCACGATGAGACCCGCCGACCGGGCGGAGATTACGGTCCTTGTTGACAACTACATCGATATCTTTACACCGCAAACGACACCCGTCGAACGCCGGCTCCCGTTCAATCCCGCCCGTCCGGTCCTCGCGGAGCACGGTTTCTCCTGTCTCGTGAGGGTCTCCTCCGGCGGGACGGAGCACACGCTCCTCCTCGATGCGGGCCTTTCGGCGGACTGCATGGCATGGAACGCCCGCCAGATGGGGATCGACCTTACGACGGCAGAATCGGTTGTCCTGAGCCACGGGCACTTTGACCATACTGGCGGGCTTGCCGGCTTCTTCTGCAGTGCGGGGCGAAGGATACCGCTCACCGCCCACCCGGATGCCTTCATCCGGCGCAGGCTGAATAACCCGGTACATGGGTTGGTGGAGCTCCCGCCGGTAGATGGCGCAGCGCTGGAAGCTGCCGGGGCGGACATCAGGAAGGTGCCCGGATCCTCTGTTGCCGCATCGGGGCTGGTCCTCGTGACCGGCGAAGTGGAGCGGAAAGTACCCTTCGAGACAGGGATGCCCGGCATGGAGATGTATGTCGGCGGCGAATGGGTTCCGGACCCGATCCGGGATGACCAGGCGGTCGTCATCAGCGTGAAGGACAAGGGCCTTGTTGTCCTGAGCGGCTGTGCCCATGCCGGTATCGCCAACACCGTGGCATATGCCCGGGAGGTGACCGGTATCGACCGGGTCCACGCTATCCTGGGCGGGTTCCACCTCACCGGCCCGGCCGTTGCTCCGCGGATCCGCCCGACCATGGACGCCATTGCCCGGTTCAGCCCGGATTACGTCGTGCCCATGCACTGCACGGGATGGGACGCCATCAACCGGTTCATGGAGGCGATGCCGGGGAAGTGCATCCTGAATACGGTCGGGACAACGTATGTATTCTGAAAGGAATTTTTCATTCTTTTAACCGAGGACTTACACGGTTAGAGGAGAAAAAAACTCCCAAAATAGTATTAATTGCTTTATTCAACGAATGGTAACTTCGTGGGTCCCAAAACAATGAAGAAAACCAAGGTATGCTGTTATTAATCAATCCTGTCCCTCTGGGGGACATCATTACAGAAAACAAGGGCGACCACTTCATACGCCAGAAAGAGGGCCATCAAGTGTTCATTTCTAAGAAGATCGCCTAATACACCTATCAAAGATACGTTCGGGTGCTCTCGGTAATTTGAGGGGAGAAGGATCGATTATCTGGATATATTTACCTTGAAGCTGCTCACTCCCTATCTTCCTGGTCCGGCTCATCGCCGTGCAGTACCAGGTAGCTGTTCACGGCCATATCGCCAGGGACCGGTTCACCATCAAACATTCCCTTCCTGGTCAGGTCATCAAGGGTTTCCTGGTATTTTTTCTTCATTTCAGCCTCCTTTCTCTCCATGTCTCCCGGTATGGCCGGGTTGTAGGCATACCAGGAACTCAGTTCCTCAAGGCATTCTTCCGAGCCGTCCTCATAGATCCGGTGATGTGCATCGCCGCCAATGCGGTGGTGGGCATAGTATTCAAGGAACTCGCGGCCGTTTGCTTCGCCGAAGATAAAAAATATCCGTCCGCTTCCATACGGCAGGGACCCTTTCCTCCGTTCACGCAGGTGGTCTTCGGGCAGGTGGATACCCTGTGCCGCAAAATGTTTTGAAAACCGTTCGGGGATTATCCTGAGAGGAAGACGGTCGTTGTTCATTTCCTGTCATCTGTAGAGTATCCATCCTGATAAGCATGCTCCCGGGTTCCCTGTGAGGTTTGATCGGACCAGGGAGGAAAAGCTCGTACTGCCTGCTATCCTGTTTACATTCAGAACTGGTTGAGACCTGAATTTGCTTTCAGTACTCAATATAGTGATAGTCGTTCAGATCCAGGTCCACGGGGACTTCCGCTTGTCGGACCTGGACCAGACAAAACTATTCTCTCCGAGGTGGGCGGGTTGAGGGATTTCATCAGAGTAACCTCTCCCTTTTGCGTGTTCGGTCGTTTCGACGATCCATTTACATCAAAATCTCTGTTATTGACGCCCTTTCAGGAATAGCACTCAGACCAATCTCCCCGTTCAGAGGAAAGGATGGGGTGTACCCGTTTGATACTATCCAGGATGACCTTAAGGGGCTTCATTTTTTGCCATATCCTGCTACCCCGGAATTACTACGGCAGATTAATACAATCCGGTCCGTAATACAATGACATTGGATAGTGGTCGGGGAGTGGTCTCTGATGGATCGAATGGGAATCATGACGGGGATATTCATGGCATGTATCGGGATCGGACTATTGGTATCCCCCTGTCTGGCAGGGGAGCGCTACCTCTCGGGCGGGCCGGATCTTTTTGTCTCCCTCGGATCGACCTCTGAACTGGTACCCGGGGCGACCACCGAGCTTCCCGTGACCATTGGGAACAAGGGCACCGTCACGATGGAGTTCCACAATTACCTCTCGGCAGACCCCATGTACCCCCCCACCACCGCCCGGTCCGCCATCATCGGCCTCCTCCCCGGAGATTCGCCAGTGCTGGTGCGGTCCAACCCCCAGATCATCGGGGACGTCCCGGCCGGACAGCTCGTCCCTGCGACCTTCACCGTCGACGTCCCTCAGGCTGCCCCAGCCGGCAACTACACGATGCTTGCCAGGATCCATTACAGTTATGTGCCCCGGGTCGAGCAGCAGGGGACCGCCGACATGGAGTATTATTTCAAGGAAGATGAGGCCGTCCTTTCGGTGCCGGTAAAAATCAGGCGGGTTGTGGTCCTCACCGTCGATAAGGTCGAATGTTCAGACCTCTATGCCGGAAAGGAGGGGATCATCACCTTCACCATCAGGAACACCGGCCATGAGACAGGGATTGGTACGTCGCTCTTCCTCGTCCCCGCCACCCCGAGTCCGATCGTTCCGTTCAGCAACAGTGTCTACATCGGGGACTTCCCTCCAGGGAGCACCATCCAGCCGGCTTTCAAGGTCGCGGTCTCAGGCGAGGCAGCCCCGGGAATTTCATATCCCGTGACCCTCTACGCGGCCTATAAGGACTTCAAGGGCGCTGCCGCGACCTCCCCCCCGGTCACCGCCGGGGTATCGTTCCAGGACAAGATTGTGTTCGAACGGGTGAACACGTCATCGGTCGTCAGTCCCGGCACGAAAGTCCCCGTGAAGGTTACCTACAGGAATGCCGGAAACTCGACGGTCTATAATGCGAAGGCGCGTATCAGTGTCATCAACCCGTTTTCGAGCGATGACGACACCGCCTACCTCGGTGACCTCAGCCCCGGGGAGTCCGCTACCGCCATATTCAGCGTGAAAACCGATGGCAGTGCCATGGTCAAGAGCTATTCGGCAGACTCCGAGGTGCAGTACACCGATGAGAGGGGAACGGTGTACACCTCCGACAACATACCGGTGCCGATCGACGTCCAGGCTGATCCGGCACCCGGGATAGCCGGGGTGGTCCTG
>CAZGXZ010000085.1:2547-10477 GCA_964530035.1 uncultured Methanoregulaceae archaeon | reverse complement strand
ACTCTAATTCAACTGGTTTTTCAAGAAATCTCCCTGATATACAGGCAACGACCCCGGAAGTCAGGATAAACCTTACACGGGTCGGGGTCAAGAACGTCAAGAAGCTCGTTGAAGTGCGCCGGCCGGAAAAAAGACCTGTTGTCTTCATATCCAACTTCGATGTCTTCGTGGACCTGCCCGGGAGCCTGAAAGGGGCCAATCTCTCCCGCAACTTCGAGGTCATAGACGAAGTTCTCCAGCAGGCCATTGACGGACAGGTCACCGAGATAGAGGAATTGTGCAGCATCGTGGCCAGGAAACTGCTTGATCGCCACGAATATGCGGACCGTACCGAGGTTCTCATGAAAAGTGAGTTCATGATCAAAAGGGATACCCCGATCAGTCACACAAGCTGCCATGAGATCATCAAGGTGCACGCCAGGGCGGTTGCAAGACGGACATTCAGGCAGCCAATCGTCAGGAAGAGCATCGGCGCTGAGGTCACCGGAATGACCGCATGTCCGTGTGCCCAGAACATCATGAAGGAGAGGGCTCGTGAGGTCCTGCAGGACCTTGCGGTCGGTGACGGGGTAATCGAGCAATTCCTGGAGGAGATGCCGATGGCCACCCACAACCAGAGGGGCCGGGGTTTTCTCTGCATAGAAACTGATGATGACGAGCATGTAAACCTTGAAATCCTCATCAAGATTGTAAAGGAATCAATGAGTGCCCCGATCTTCGAACTCCTGAAGCGCGGGGACGAGAGCTATGTCGTCCTTGGCGCACACCAGAACCCGCGGTTCGTTGAGGACTGCGTACGCGAGATGGCGAAGAAGGTCGTGGCGGCATTTTCAGGCCTTCCCGGGGACACCCTTATCACGATTAAGCAGACGAACGAAGAGAGTATCCACCAGCATGACGCGTATGCCGAAAGGAGGGCCACCCTGGCTGAACTCCTTGTGGAAATGTCGAATGATCATGGACAGGACCAGGATACCGAACCTGAAACACACTAACGGGTAATGGAACTAGTTTAAATACCGACTCTTTTCATCACCCGGTATGATTAAATACCTGGTTACGTCGGGAAAAAATCGCTATATACTTTTTGCAGTCTGGGATAAAAAATTTGAATCTGCAGGATATAGGCCAAAAGAACCCGTGAATGGATGAAATGATAAACTACATAAGGTATCGGGTAATTGTTTTATTTTGAACGTACGTGGTACGGTCAAACACTCCCGGAAGGTTTCTTCCAACCGGGGGTCAGTGAGTGAGTGAGTATTCTAGTACGGCCTTTCGAACAACTAGCAAAGATTTGAGGCGATTGTATTGTCGAAAATAGTAGAGATTTCCCCAACCACGCGGCATGAGGGTCACTCCAAGCTCGTCCTGAAAGTCGATGACCAGGGAATTATCGAGCGCGGTGACTGGCTCTCTATAACCCCGGTGCGGGGAGTTGAGAAGCTCGCCATCGGAAAGACGATGGAACAGGTCCCGAAGATCGCATCGAGGGTCTGTGGTATCTGTCCCATAGCCCATACACTGGCAGCAACGGAGGCCATGGAGGCCTCGATTGGCGTGCATATCCCGAAGGATGCAAAACTTCTCCGTGTCATCCTCCAGTGCGCCAACCGCCTGCACAGCCATGCACTTCACAATATCCTGATTCTGCCTGACTTCTATCTCCCGGGGACTGAAAAGAAGATAAACCCGTTCAGCCCTGAAGAGCCCGTGCGGTCAGTAGCCAAGAGGATCCAGCGTTTACGCGAGATTGGCCAGACCATCGGACAGATATCAGGCGGTGAAGCAATCCACCCGAGCAACACCCGCGTCGGCGGTATGTACCGCAACGTGTCCCCCCTTGCAAAGAAAAAGATGTATGACCTTGCAAAAGAGGGCCTGACGCTCGCACACGAGCATATGGACCTCATGATCGCGATCCTCCGCAACATGCAGAAACGCGACTGGACCGAGGTCGGCGGCAAGCAGATCCCACTCCCGAAGACTCTCGGGTACCACAACCAGGGATACCTGGCCGTTGACCCGGTCTATGGGTCCTCGAGCCTTGATGAATGCCCCAGGTGGGACCCGACCCGCTTCATGGAGACCCGTCCCTGGGACTGGTACATGGGAGAAGGCGAGGTTACCCTTGCGGATGCTTCCTACCCGATCGGAGGTACATCCCCGGTAGGCACCAAGGTTAACCCGCAGATGGAGGCCTGTACGGGCGTCCCTATGTATGATGGACAGCCTGTCGAGGTCGGGCCAAGGGCACGTCTTGTCAAATTCAAGAACTACGACGAGAAGGGGACCTGGGGTCAGCACGTGGCACGCCAGATGGAGTTCACCGACTCCCTGTATGCTATGATCAGGGCTATCGACGAATTGAACCCCGACGGGAAGGTCCTTGCTGACCACATCCCCCAGGGTGACGGCACCCTTGGATGGGCAGCCAACGAGGCACCCCGTGGAACCGATGTCCACCTTGCAAAGGTCAAGGACGGACGTGTCCAGTTCTTCTCGATGCTTGTCCCCACCACCTGGAACTTTGCCACCTGCAGCCGGGCCCTGACCGGAGCCCCGTGGCAGGTCGCTGAGCTTGTCGTCCGCGGCTATGACCCGTGCGTGTCCTGTGCCACTCACATGATCGTGGTCGATGACGAAAAGAGGATAGTGGCCCAGAAACTCATGCAGTGAGTGATGTACCGATGCTGTATCCCGACACCGTCGTGGTAGGGTGCGGAAACACCCTTTTCGGGGACGATGGATTCGGACCGGCCGTAGTGGAGGAACTCCAGAAACTCACCCTCCCTGATTCCGTGAAAGTGCTTGACGCAGGGCTCGGCGCACCCCACTTTGTGTTCACCCTCCTTGACGAGGAAAAGACAAAGCGGCTGATAATCATCGATATAGCCGAATTCGGGGCCGAGCCCGGCACAATCACCACGTTTGCCGTGGAAGACCTCCCGCCTGGGAGCTACCGCGACGCCCATTCATGGGACCTGACAGAGCCGCTCCAGCGCATCAAGGACTCGATCGACGTGACCATCATCGGGTGCCAGCCAAAATCCGTGCCCAGCCCGGATTTCGAGATAGGACTCACTGAAGAGGTCCAGAACGCAATACCCAAAGCAGTGGATCTGGTACTGGAACTGATTGGGGTTGAAAATGGGACTGCTATCAACGCTTAAGAGTATTTTCGGAGGCGGAGAGAGCAAAGGCGCAAAAAAAGGAACGGAAAGCGCAAAAGCTTCCGCCGGACCGGAAAAAAAGCCGCAAACAGATATGAAGGAGGTTTCATCTGTGTCAAACAAGATTACTGCCGGCCATGTGCACATGAGTGGCTGCACTGGCTGTCTCGTCGCTCTCGCTGACAACTACGGAGGGTTGCTGACACTGCTCGACAAGTACGTCGACTGGGTCTACGACCTGACTCTCGCGGATGTCAGACATATCCCGAAGATGGATGTAGCCCTCGTTGAGGGCTCGGTCTGTATCAATGACAAAATTTCTGTCCAGGAAATCAAGGAAACCCGTGAAAAGGCCTCTATTGTCGTAGCCGTCGGTGGGTGTGCCTGTTACGGAAATATCACCAGGTTCTCCCGTGGCGGCCAGCAGAACCAGCCTGGCCACGAGTCTTTCCTGCCTATCGGCGACCTGATAAACGTCGATGTGTACATCCCCGGATGTGCCCCGACGCCCCAGCTGATCAGGAACGTCTGTGTCATGGCGTACCTGCTCCTCAAGGGCAATGATGAACAGAAAAAACTCGCTGAAGCGTATTTAAAACCCCTCATGACCCTCCCGAAACAGGGGACAGAGGCATGCTTCTGCGACCTGATGACAAACGTCATCGACCAGGGCCTGTGCATGGGCTGCGGCTCCTGCGCATCAGCATGCCCGGTCAGGGCGATCACCCACGAGTATGGAAAGCCACAGGGACAGCGTGACCTGTGCATCAAGTGTGGTGCCTGCTACAACCAGTGTCCACGCAGCTGGTTCAGCTTCGACGTGGTGAGCAACTACGAGACCATCCTTGGCGCTATCAGAGGAGCGCTCCAGTGAGGTGAGTGAGATGGGAACTGAACTCGGGAATTACAAGGCAGTATGCTCTGCACGAAGCACCGACAAAGAGATCCTGAAAGGAGCCCAGGACGGTGGAATCGTCACCCAGCTGTTCGCATTCGCCCTTGAAGAGGGGTTCATTGACGGCGCAATCGTATCCGGACCCGGGGACGAACCCTGGAGGCCACGCCCGTTCGTCGCCATGAGCAAGGAAGACCTGCTGAAGGCTCGCGGGACGAAATACAACATCAGCCCGAACGTGTCCTTAATCAAGGAGGCAACCCGCTCATTCGGCCTTGACAAGATCGGGATCGTCGGGACTCCCTGCCAGATGCAGGCAATAAGGAAGGGCCAGCTCTATCCCATGGGGCTTCGCGAGGTTGACGACAAGATCGCCCTTGCCATCGGCATTTTCTGCATGGAAAACTTCTCGTACCAGAGCATCGTCCAGCTCGTCGAGGACCACGCAGGCCAGAAGATGGAATCCGTCAAGAAGATGGAGATTGGGAAAGGCAAGTTCTGGGTCTACACGGACCGCGGTGCAGTCGTCCAGCTGCCCCTCAAGGTGACCCACAAGTACGAGCAGCCGGGATGCCATGTATGCCTCGATTACGTCGCAAACCTGGCAGATATCTCAACAGGGTCAGTCGGATCACCCGATGGCTGGAGCACGGTCTTCGCAAGGAGCACCTCGGGCCAGACCCTCTGGGACAAGGCCGTTGCTGCAGGCTGCTTCGAGATGAAGCCCATCGAGCAGGTCAAACCAGGTCTTGAACTCGTTTCAAAGCTCGCGAACGAAAAGATCAACAAGAACCGCAAGACCCTTGAGGAACGGGCCTCATTCGGCGTCGGAAAGGGCCTCAGGTCACCCTATATCTAATTTTTTTCCAGCAGGACTCTCCGGGATCTCAACGGGTTCCGGTTTGTTGGATTGCATATCCCATAGCTGAGTCACTATCTGACAGGACTTCTGCCAGACGTCCGATACCAGGGAACATCCGGGTTTTCACAAGGCCCGAATCACCGGGAAGGTGCGTTATTTTGAAAAAGGTATCATATGGCAGGACGGGTTGCTGAAACAGCATTCCTCTTATCCCTTTTGTCAATAATTAAACTCCTTGCTGGAAATGAGTGGTGAGGTCCCCTGCCGGCTGGATGATAAAGGCACAGTACACCATTATCTGCTTTATTTCTTCTTGTTTTTTATTTCAGGACCATTCAAGGCGTCTCTCCCCTTTGGGGCTCTAAATGGCATCCTTTACTTGATAAACCATATAATGATATATATAACAACGGAGTTTCCAGCTCCTGTCGAAGACCGGCAACCAGCTTGTTGTCCCCGGTAAATTCCATTGTGCGTGAACAATTCGGTTGATCATCCGGTGAATATGAGGGAAAGATCTTTATCCAAAGGTCCCTGATAGTCATCTGACGGGATACCAGAAAGCGGCCTCAAACCGTAACGTGAGACCTGTTCCTGGTATACCATAACGGGTGATGCCTGTTCACAGGGAACCGTTCGTGCAGAGGACCTGGATCGGTGTGGACCTCAATTCAACAGGTCACTTCGCCGTCATTTCCCACCCTGATACCAGTGACGTGTTTTTCTACGGGGAGGACATCCAGGCACTTCACCGACGGTTCAGCCTGGCTATCGAGAAATGCCGTCGTTCTGGCAGGCATAAGCAGGCCCGACGGCTGAAACACCGCGAGCACAACCTTATACGGGAGATGTGCCTGTCAGTCGGGCGGGAACTTATTCTCAAGGCCCGCCTTCTTGGGGCGGGGATCAAGTTGGAACGGCTTTCCGGGAAAAAACCGCAGCGGCTTGCAGGCAGACTGTTCCCTCGGGACAACACGTTCTATTGCTACTGGTTCGTTCGTTTTCAGAAGGTTATCCAGAGAAAGGCCCTTTCGGGGGGCATCCCTGTTGCCTTCGTGGACCCTTCAGGATCATCAAAACGCTGCAGCGCATGCGGGGGCGATGGGTACAGGAGGAGAAAGATCTTTGTATGCCGGGCATGCGGTATGACCTGCCATGCTGATGTCAATGCGGCATTCAATATCGCTATTTCTCCTGTGTGGGTTGATTATTCCCTTAAATTCAAGATGGGTGGTTCACTTGCCGCCCACAAGCGGCGATACCAGGATAATCTCTCCCTTATGCCATGGGAGGAGATAGCGGGTCCGTTCTGGAGACATCTTCCTGCAGTACCAGGGATATGATGGAAAAGGCATGGATGTGCGGCTGAAAAGCAAGGCATCGAGTTGTGTGGGTCCGGGCTTATCAACCGGAGCGGCCCCCTATGCTGCTGAAAATGGGAAAAGGGAAGGAAAAACCAATTCAAAAAATAAATCCGGTCAGGTTATCCTGATAACCTTTGTGGCGGTTTCACCGCCATAGATGTTCTTTACAAGGTAGGTAACGGTATAATTGCCAGGATACCGGTACGTATGTGTCGCGGTCCTTCCGATGACCCCAGGCGTCCCGTCCCCGAAGTTCCAGCTATAGAACGGGTCGCTCCGTATCCCGTAATTCGATTCGATGCAGCCGGTGAAGCGGATGGTAAGCCCTTCTGGCCCGGCACGACCACCATCGGGTTCAGCAATAATGCCTGGGACCGGGAGCTTGGTGACAATGATATAGTTGGTCCTGGTCTTCGTGACACCCGCTGGTTCTGCCTCATTGAACACCGTCAGGGTAACCGTGTAGGTCCCCGTGCTTTGATAGGTCACGACAGGGTTTTTCTCTGTTGAGATCTGGCCGTTTCCAAAGTCCCACCGCAGTGACTGGCCGCCGGTCGAAAGATCCGTGAACCTGACCTGCATTCCTGGATTAATCGTAACATGCTCTCCGGTAACATCGGCAGCCGCCTTGCAGCTTGTTACCGCTTCTCCGGTAAAATCAACCCGTGGTGGGAAGATGAAGGTTGCATTGACCGTTGTATTCGACTTCACTGGGCAGATGGGCACTATGACAGGTGAAGTGGCGGGTTTTGGCAGTGGGAACGGGACACCGTTAACCGAGACCATCCCTATGTAGTTGCCCTGGTCAGGGGTGACCGTCACATTGACGCAGTCACCACAGTTCACCGTCATATTAACAGGAGATATCGACCCGCCGGGTCCTGAAATGGTGGAGACGGTGAATTTTTGTTTTTCGAACCTGGCAACAACGGAGTGGTCGGCCGTGGTATTGGATATGCAGTACGGCGGCAGGAACGCTGCCCCGTCAAGGGTGACGGCCCCGACCAGGTAACAGTCATCAGGTGTCACGTTGAAACACACCTGGTCCCCATACTTCACGGTCACGGTTCCATTGACCATTCCAGGCGTTGTAATTGTTCCCCCTCCTTCAGAACGGGCGGTTATGGTGAACAATACCGGCTCGAACAGGGCGGTTATGGTGTGGTTGCGGTCGACAGCACCAAACGTGTAACTGGTGAACTTCCCGATACTTGACCCGTCAACGACAAGGTCCGCTACCTGGTACCCTGTATTGGGTGTTATCACAAAGGTCGCATTGGTACCTGCATTGACATTGACCAGGCCTGCGGGGTTAATGACACCATTCGGCCCTGCCGTTGAGTTGATCACATACACAGATGGAGTGAACTCAGCTCGGATCGTGTGGTTCGCGTTCACCGACGAGAACGTGTAACTCGACAACGCTCCTACGCTCCGACCGTCCACGAGAACATCACGGATCGCATACGTCGCATCAGGCGTTATTGCGAATGTCGCGTTCGACCCCGAACGCACCTTTACTTCTCCGCTCGGGTCTATCTTCCCGTTCGGCCCCGCCGTCGCGTTCACCACGTACTCAACCGCCACGAACTCAGCTCGGATCGTGTGGTTCGCGTTCACCGATGAGAACGTGTAA
>CAZGXZ010000085.1:0-2447 GCA_964530035.1 uncultured Methanoregulaceae archaeon | reverse complement strand
CGCCACGAACTCAGCTCGGATCGTGTGGTTCGCGTTCACCGATGAGAACGTGTAATTTGTAACCGGGCCGACACTCTGGCCATCGACAAGGACATCCCTGACCCGGAAATGCTGTTCGGGGGTGATGATGAACGTGGAACTTGCCCCTGAAACGACGACCACGTCCCCGGACGGGTCGATCCTTCCATTCGGTCCTGCCGATGCGGTGATGATGTACTCAACAGGGACGAAGGAGGCGGTTATGGTATGATCGGCCTGGATGTTGGTGAATGTATAGGATGAAACATTTCCGACGCTCTTTCCATCAGCAAGAACCTCCCCAATCCGGTAGCCGGTGTTCGCGGTTGCCGCGAAGGTCGCATTGCTGCCTGCAGCAACAGTAATCGTCCCGCTTGGATCAAGTTTGCCGTTTGGTCCCGCCACTGAGACGATCTTAAAGGTGATTACCGGTATCGGTTCAAAAGCAGCGTAAATAACATGGTCGCTCCTGACATCGGTGAAGGCATACGTGGAGGGCTTACCCACACTCCTGCCATCAACGGAAACATCAGCTATCCGGAAACCTCCGTCAGGGGTTATTGTGAAGGTCGCATCGCTTCCCGCCTGGACCGTTATGGTGCCATTCGGCGTTATCCTTCCATTGCTCCCTGCGGCAGCCATTATCCTGTACGTTGTAACCGGGATAGGCTCGAATGCGGCATAAATGACGTGATCGGTCTGGACACCGGTGAACGAGTAAGTTGTTGGTTTCCCGACGCTCTGGCCGTCAACGGTGACTTCTGCGATATTGTACCCTGAAGACGGGATGATCGAGAAGGTTGCATTGCCCCCGGCAGGGACTGTTATCGTGCCATTGGGAATTATTGAGCCATTGGGGCCGTTGATAGCAGTAATCCTGTAGTTCTTGACCGGTACCGGTTCAAATGCCGCGTAAATGACATGGTCTGACTGGATATTGACAAATGTGTAGGTCACCGGTTTTCCAACGCTTGTGCCATCGACGGTGATATCGGCTATCTGGTACCCGCTGTCAGGGGAGGCAACGAACGTTGCGTTGCTTCCCGCCTGGACCGTTATCGTACCGCCGGGAATTATCTTACCATTTGGTCCTGAAATCGCCGTTACCTTGTAGGTCTTTACAGGTACGGGTTCGAAGGCAGCGTATATGACATGGTCTGACTGGATATTGGTAAAGAGGTATGTCCCAGGAGTCCCGACACTCGTCCCATCCACGGTGACATCAAGTATCCTGTAACCGGAACTTGGCGAGATGATGAAACTTGCATTCGATCCCGCCTGCACGGTAACCGTACCTGAAGGACTGATAAGTCCGTTCGGTCCCGCCATGGCAGTAATCTTATACGTTTTCACCGGGACCGGTTCAAATGCCGCGTAAATAACATGATCCGCCTGGACATTTGAGAAGGTGTAGGATGACTGCTTGCCAATACTCAGGCCGTCCACGGTGGTATCGGCGATCTGATAACCAGCATCAGGCGTGATGGTGAACACAACATTCGCGCCAGGCTGGACCGTTATCGTCCCTTGGGGGCTGATTTTTCCATTAGGACCTGCGATTGCCGTGATCTTGTATGTTTTAACAGGGACTGCCTCGAACGCGGCATAGAGCACATGGTCGCTCTGGACATTTACAAAGGTATAATTCGCCTTTTTCCCGACGCTCTGGCCATCAACGGTAACATCCGCTATCTGATACCCGTTGTTGGGTAGTATGGTAAATGCAGCATTTCCTCCTGCCTGTACCACGGTGGTCCCTGAGGGGCTGACATGCCCATTGGGACCTGAAAGAGCGGTTATTTTATAGGTAATGACCGGAACCGGCTCGAATGATGCATAAATAGTATGATCCTGCTGGATGTTTGTGAACGAATATGAGGACTGTTTTCCTACGCTCTGTCCGTCCACCAAAACATCGGCTATCCTGAAACCGTTGTCAGGAGCAATAATGAATGAGGCCATACCACCTTCCGGGACGACAACCGATCCATTGGGAGCAATATATCCATGTGGCCCGGACGTGGCTACAATCGTATAACTCTTCCCTGGTGCGCGCTCGAATTCGGCATGGATGGTATGATCGGCACAAATACCTGAAAAACGGTAGCTTGTAACGGCACCCACGCTCTGTCCGTCAACGATGACGTCTTTCACCCGGTATCCCGGGTCAGGAAACATCGTGTAGGTACGGTCATCGCCAACGCCGACATACATCGTCCCGTTCGGGATCATTGAACCATGGGGACCGGTTGTCCCTATCATTATGAACGGGGGATCATGCGCCGCCTGCAGCGTATTTGCTGCCGGGGCTGCAGCTATACAGACCCAGATAAGTATAAAAGACACTATCAGATACCGAATGGCAAGACCCTTCACTGTCACGCCTCAACACCTCTGCCAATCCCCCTTATTCCCGACTGCCATCAGGA
>CAZGXZ010000084.1:1278-10607 GCA_964530035.1 uncultured Methanoregulaceae archaeon | reverse complement strand
AAAAATGAAATTTTTTGTTCCGCTAAAATCTTCTCTCTCTTCAATTTTATTCACCACATTATGAGAGATATCCATCAGTTGCAATTCCGATCATATGGTTTCAACAAGCCTATAGATGTAAAATATAGAGATTCAAGGAGATCTTCATCAGCTCGGCGGGAAAAAGAACGGCAGGTAATGAGGGCCCTGAAGTTAAAGGACCCCTTTCGTACTCGGTATCCCGCTCTGGCCTTTCGAAAGGGCATCGGCAAGGGCACGGCCAAACGCCTTGAAAAGTGCTTCGCACTTGTGGTGGTCACAGGTGCCTTCGGCTTTCATGTTCGCGGTTATCCCTGCATTTGAACAGAGCGACTCGAAAAAGTGGCAGATGATGCCACCTGGGATCTGTCCCTCGATCAGGGCTGCAAAGGGTGATTTGAAAACGAGGTACGACCGCCCCCCGCAGTCAACCGCGACCACCGCGAGAGCCTCGTCCATGGGGACGAGGGCATGCCCGAAACGTCGTATCCCGCTCCCGTCGCCGACCGCATCCCGGAGGGCACGGCCGAGCGCGATCCCGGTATCTTCTATCGTGTGGTGCGGCCCGACATCAAGGTCACCAGAAACCCTGATGACAAGGTCCATCCCCGAGTGTTTTCCAAGGGCGTGGAGCATGTGGTTGAAAAACGGGATGCCGGTTTCAATCTCGCACCGTCCTGATCCTTCAATGACGAGTTCTATACTGATATCGGTTTCATTCGTCCTTCTCGCATACCGTCCCGTTCTCACCGTGCCGCCTCCATGGCTGATCTCAGTGTGATCTTTCCATGGTAAAGGGATGATCCCAGGACCACGCCCTCAGCCCCGGCATCCCGGATGGTGGCGACGTCGCCTGCTGATGATACTCCGCCGGCAACGACCACGGGCACGGAAACGGCATTGATAAGAGCCGTTACAGGACCGGGCTGGATACCCCGCTGGAGCCCTTCAACGTCGACGTTTGTAAAGAGGAGCGATCCTGCTCCCAGCTCAACGAACCGTGCCGCCCAGGTGAGGTAATCTCCTGCCGGCTCCTCCCAGCCCCTGATGACGACCTGGCCGTCCTTCGCATCGACCCCGGCCATCACCCGCTCACCACCATATGATCCCGACAGCTCAGCTATGATGGATGGCTCCTGAACCGCTACCGTGCCAAGGATCACACGGCTTACACCAGCGTCAAGCCAGCCCGATGCATCCGCATAGGACCGGATCCCGCCCCCGAGCTGGACATAGACACCCGTCTTTGCAATGAGGTCCTCGATAAGTGCAACGTTCGCCCCGGAGACCCCGAATGCTCCATCAAGGTTGACCACGTGGAGCCGGTCGGCACCCTCGCGGATCCATTTCAGGGCACAGTCCCGCGGGTCGCCGAAAAAGCTGGCTGATTCCCTCTTTCCCTGGACCAGCTGGGCACACTGGCCCCCGAGGATATCTACCGCAGGGAACACGTGCATTCAGCGCACCATCCGTTCAACAGAAAGGACAAGGATATCCCGGGCCCCCGCAAGCCTCAGCTGGTTGATAAGGGCATAAATGCGTTCCTCGCTGACAACTGCGTGGACCGCGACCAGGTCTCCCGATGAGGCGACATCCATGACCGTCGGGCCTGAAAGGCCGGGGAGCAGGTCTCTCACGACAGGAAGGTTGTCCCTTCCCACGTTCATCATGAGGTAGCACTGGCCGCGGGCACGCACGACGGACTCGAAGGCAAGCGTCAGTTCGTCGATCTTGGGGCGGCAGGATGCGAATGACGACGGGTTCGCCACGAGGACGGTGCATGTCGGAAACAGGGTCCCGATGACACGGAGGTGGTTCGTCTCCAGCGTCGCCCCTGATGATGAGAGGTCCACGATGGCATCCGCAATCCCAAGGTGGGGTGTCGCTTCGCATGCTCCGCTCACCTGGACGACCGTCACGCCGACACCGATTGCCTTGAAATAATCCCGGGTTATCTCCGGGAACTCGGTCGCGATACGGGAGCCCTCGAGGTCTGCGGCACTCCTCGCTGCCGACTCCTCCATGACGGCGAGGACCAGGTTCGCCCTGCCGAATCCCAGGTCAAGGAGCTCCCTGACCTCGGCACGGCGTTCCTTTATCATGTCCTGCCCGGTGATTCCGAGGTCGGCAATCCCTGCTGATACATAACCGGGTATGTCGATGGGCCGTGCAAAGATGATCTCGACATGGGGGTCGACCGTCTTTGCAAGCAGCAGGCGATCTCCTGTCGAGCGGATGTGAAGGCCGCTTTTTTCAATGAGTTCCTTAACGGGCTCTGCAATCCTTCCCTTGTTCGGAATTGCGAGCCTGATGACCTTGTCTACCATGAAAAATGATGATGACGGACCCGGTCAGAAGGTCTTGAGCTCCCCGCGGACCATCTTGTCGGTGATACAGGAGATCCCGGCCAGCCCATCATCGATGATTGCCATGATCTCGGCCTCTAGGGAACCCATAGAAACCCCTGCCTTGGGGATAACCTGGACCCCGGCCACGAGGGGGTGGTCGATGGGTTTACCGATCTGGGACAGGAGGCGGATATAGATCTCTTCAATCCCGTCCACCTTTGCCACGCATTCCTGGGCAAGGTCGCGGGACAGGAGATTGTACATCTTTCCGATGTGGTTGATGGGGTTCTTGCCACTCGTGGCCTCCATCGACATCGGGCGGTTCGGGGTGATAAGACCGTTGCACCGGTTGCCTCTCCCTACAGACCCGTCGTCGCCCATTTCTGCCGAGGTACCGGTTACCGTGAGGAAAACCGATCCCTTGCTTTCATCATCAGCCGTATTCACGTGAACCGAGACGTTTCGCCCTGTGCATTTCTTTGCGACAGCAAGGGCCTCGTCCTCCAGGAGCAATTTATACTCCCTGTATTCCCTGATGTCCGCGCAGTACCGGTCGACCATGGCACAGGCTATTGTTATGGTGATGTCGTTGTTGTCCCGAAGGCCCATGATCTTGATATCCTGCCCGATTGCAGGGTTTTTCGGTCTGAGGGTCGTGTCGATATAGTCTGATACCGACCTGACAATGGTCTCTGTTTCTGAAAAAGGAGCATGGCTTACTCCGAACGAGGTATCGTTGGCAAGCGGTACATTTCCTCCGCACCCGGAAAATACGTCCCTGAGGTCGGTTGAACCTTCGCCAAGCCTGACATCGATGATGACATCCCGTTCGTGGTCAAGCTCGGGAAGGAGGTCATGGAGATAGGTATGGGCTGCTTTCAGGGCAATCGCATCAGTCGGGATACAGAAGTCCTTAAACCTCTTGGTCGCCCTGCCGTCGAGGAGGATGAAGACCGGCTTCGTGATCCTGCCACCGCCGAACTTCGGCATGGACTCGCCGGCTACGATCTCGCCCTGGTCGGTGTTGTGGTGGAGGAGCACCCCGCATTCGTCAAGATATGCCTGGCAGAGACTGCGGGAGATTGATTCGGCGATACCGTCAGCTATGCTGTCTGGGTGTCCAAGACATTTCCTCTCAACAAGCTCAACCCGCTGCCTCTCGAGCGGGGTCTGGTTCAGGGCTTCAATGCAGATATTCCGTTTCATTCGGTTCCCCGGAGAATCAGGGCGGGAAACGGGAACGATTGCCGTACCCGCCGTTCAATCCCATACCTATGTACCAACAGAGGGTATATGGTTTTCCTATTGAACAGGCGTTAATTTCCGCAACTCTCATCTAACGTCAGGACAACATGCGTTGCATGGTCCCAGGAGGTTCGTATCCCGGTACCGGGGACACCCGGCGGGCTGCACTTTCCAGAGCACCTGAAATTTCCCCAGAA
Source organism: uncultured Methanoregulaceae archaeon (assembly GCA_964530035.1). Classification (GTDB taxonomy): domain Archaea; phylum Halobacteriota; class Methanomicrobia; order Methanomicrobiales; family Methanospirillaceae; genus KLAP105. The sequence goes on along the minus strand of CAZGXZ010000084.1, from coordinate 6,799 downwards.
CCGTTTTTCAACCTTATTCATGGCGCAGTGCGGGGTGCCCGGATGCTGGCAGCGGTCGAGGCGGGCCTCTCCTCCGGTGTGTTCGATGCACTCTCGGTCCCACGGACCGTCGGGGACCTTGCGGGACTTCTCAGCCTTAAGACCGGGGTCCTCGGGACGCTGTGTGAAATCTATGCTGATGCAGGACTCCTGAAACGCCAGGGAGATCGTTTTGTAAACACCCCGCTGACCACGACGTTTCTCACCGGTACCTCCCCGTACTCCCAGGCAGGCTTTGTCAGGAAGGAGTTTAAGTCGGTGTTCACGATATGGGCGGGCCTGTCGGGAATACTCAGGGAAGGGCCGGTTGATTTCAGCAACGATGAATTCTTTGCCGGGAGGGCCCTCGTTCCGATGGCGGAAAACGCACTTACCGGAAGGCTGCAGGAAATTATCCGGGTCATCCTCGGCCTGCCGGGGATATCCTCGGTTCAGAGGGCCCTTGACCTCGGTGGAGGCCACGGTTTGTACGCCATAGCCCTGGCCGAAGCTCTCCCGAACTGTGATGCCTACGTTATGGACCTCCCCGGAGTCGCCCCCCTCACGGAATCCTATATCAGGGCATACACCATGGAACGGGTCCATGTAATTTCGGGAAATTTCTTTTCCGAACCCCTCGGTGACGGATACGGCCTCATTTTTTCCTCCTCGAACCCGAGTGGTAAAGTCCCTGAAATGGTTCCGAAAATTGCCGCGGCACTTGCCCCGGGGGGGTATTTCGTTAACGTCCAGCCTGACGGCAGACGCCGGGAAGACCCGCTTTCCACCCTTGAGTGGCAGCTCTGGACCATCGACGGGGAGGCCAAGACCGGGGGGGCCGGAGGCCACGGTACACCTTTCCCGGACGAGACATACAGGCGGGCACTCATGGACTCGGGACTGGTAGTCACCGGGGAGCACCGGGTCAGGGACTGGTACCAGCCAGATTTCTGGCTTTCACTCGTTGTCGCGCACAAGCCGGGGACTCTCGCGGGAGGGAAAGATAGTTCGAATAATTAATGACATCTGGCGAAAAATGGTTTGTTGCCAGCGCTTTGCCAGAAAGCCTGAGCGCTCGCCCAATGGTGTTTGTGATGATTGACAACCTCCTCGAAGGAAACAAGAAATTCAGGACGACTGATTTCCAGAAAAATATCGATTTCTACCAGGGACTTGTTGCCAGCCAGAAACCGAAGGTCCTCTGGCTCGGGTGTTCGGACTCACGGGTCAACCCGGAGCGGATCACGCATTCATGCCCCGGCCAGATTTTCATCCAGCGCAATATCGGCAATATTGTTCCCGCGCACGACTGGAACTTTGCGACCGTCCTTGAGTACGCAATCGCCCACCTGAAAATCACCGATATCGTGATTTGCGGCCACTCCAGCTGCGGTGCGATTCGGGCGCTTGACGCGGTGACGGATGATGCATACATCCCCCTCTGGCTGAACAACGCACAGGAGGCCAAGCGGCGCATCGATGAGGGGGCGAAGCCTGTAACCACGGACGACGCGAAGAAGGAACGGTACCGCCGGATCGAACACGAGAACGTAAAACTGCAGATCGAGCACATCATGACGTATCCCCTGGTTAAAAAGGCCGTGGACTCAAAGAAAATCCAGATCCACGGCCTTTATTACGACCTTGAAACCGGCGCCCTTTCAGAGATCGCCTGAACAGAACTCCTTGTCTATTTCCTTTTTTACGAGGGGTAAGGAGATACGTCCAAGAGGCGTGACCCTCCCGTTCACCAGCACCATGGGAAGCGGGGGGTAATGGCGGCTGATGATCTCACGGATGCGTTCCGGCACTCCTTCATCAAGCCGTATGAGGCTCACGGAGACACGGTCTCCGTACTCATCCTGCAGTCCGGCCGCAAGAGCCTCAAATGCCGCGTCCAGCTTCCCTCCGGGGTGACAGGCGGAAAGACCGCATGAGCGGGTTTCGTCACAGGGAAACGGGGAACAGTCTGAAGACCCGTACCCGGCGACCTCAACGACAACGGGGATTTTCATCTGCGGAAATGGTTGGTCCGGCCCGCACAAAAATAAAACGGAAGCACTCCTTACATGAAACGTTCAAAACGATCTGCTTTTGCCTTGCAAACCGGGCATATCCCAGGGGGTTTGTCCCGTGCACACAGATACCCGCAGACCCTGCAACGCCACACCGGATATGCAAGACCTGCACCCTGGCCACTGTCGACCCTGACCGTCTTCCTTGCCTTCCGGTCGCTCCGCGAGGGACGTCGCTCAGGAACGGGGGCCGCCCTCACCAGACCTTCGTGCACGGCTTCGCCGACGTATAACCCGCAGTAGCAGGCACCGTACTCCACGAGGTCCTGGTCCCGGTAATCACAGGGGCAGATGATATCAAGGTCCTCTTCCTTTTTTCCGGTTGCCAGCCGGCAGGGACAGGCAGGGTACCCGTACCGGCCTTCATTCATGATAATCCCCTCAAGGAGGCTTTTGGTAAAGGGTTCGTCAGGGTTCAGGTGGTATCCTCCTTCCCCGGCCTCCCGCCTGAACCTCTCGAGTGTCCGGGAGAGTTCCTCCTCGGCGGCCCCGGTCGTCATTTGCCCAGCGCCTCCCTGATGTCGTTTTCGCGGTAGCCCACAATGCACTTCTCGTTGTTTATAACCAGGGTCGGAAAGGAACCCTTCGGGTTGAACTGTTCCATCTCCTTTAAAATTTCGTCAAGTTCATTGTCAGGGAGCAGGTCGACGAAGAGATAGGAAAAATCAACCCCCAGCTCACTGAGCAGTTCCTTGGTTTTTTTACACCACACGCAGGTGGACAGGGCGTACAGTACCACCTTCCCCCTGTCCCTGCCGGAAACATGAACCATTTCTGTTATATCCACCACGTCCTCGGGCCCGGAAACCCTTATCCTGCAGACATTTTCCCTCCATTACCACGTTCACCTTGAAGGGTGCGATAGACTACCGGGCCTCTTGAGCGGTATTATGCTTCAGGTACTGATAAAGTATGCCGTGGAGGAGAAGCACTTAAAAACAGGCTTATTGCAGGGATAATTCATCGGTGTGACCAGGCCAGGCGGAAGTCATCCATGACCTGGCGGCGGGGTTCCCATATTTCCCCTTTGTATGGTCCTTCCGAAACCATTGAAGTCTTCCATCACCAATACAGACAGAAGTGGGACTGTTGTTGCATGGTATCCATTGAAACGGCATCCAGGAGAGGAAAAGATTCGATAGGCCGCAAGGTCGCTGGCCTTACCGGCACCATGTCATACGAGGAAACGGCTTACCACCTGCCGGTGTCCTATGCCCTCACCGGGCGGGACGTCCATGACGGCAAGGCCGCCGGTGAGGTCTATGCCGCCACAGAGGGAAACCCCCTCGTCGGAACGGAGCTCATTGTCGCTGCCGCGGCTTCAGGCGGGACGAAAGAGGGGGCGCCGTATGTCGGGTTCATCCCCGATGCAGTCATCAGGAAACTCGGGTACTCCCTCGTGGACGGGTCGATCCTTGGCCTCGCCCTCGTCGCCGGGACTCCTGAATCTGCAGACAAGGCGGCTGCACTCTGCCGGGAACTCCAGGAAAAACTGATGCTCACCTTCCTTGCCGGAGATATCATCGGCAGCCTTACCGCGGCAGGCGTGAAGGTCGGCCTTGAGTACCGTCTGATCCCTCTCGGTTCATCGGTCAGGCAGGCGGTCCATTTCGTCGATGTTCTTGCACGGGTCGCGATGATGTTCGGGGGAGTCGCACCCGGGGACGCACACCGGCTGATCGCCTATGCATCGGAGCGGGCCAAGGCATTCACCCTCGTGTACCCGGGCATGGACGACGAGGAGATTGCCTTCGTTGACGGGCTCCGGGTCCTGTCCATCCCCGTTCTCGCACTCGGCCCGGGATATGAGGGCGATGAGTGGCAACAGGTCCGGTCCCAGGATGCCGTGAGGACAGGCATGGACCTCCGCGGGATCAGGGTCCAGGTAACGGCGATTCCCATCCCGATGGCGTGTTCCCCGGCATTCGAGGGGAAGGCGGTCCGGAAGGAGGAGATGTACGTTGAATTCGGAGGGGGGAGGTCACCGGCCTTCGAACTGCTCAGGATGAGACCCCCCGAGGAAGTCACCGACGGAAAGGTCACGGTCATCGGTCCCGAGGTGGAGGAGATGAAGGAGGGGTCTGCCGTCCCCCTTGCCATACTCGTCGATGTTGCCGGAAAAAACATGAAAAAGGACTTTGAACCGGTCCTTGAACGTCGCATCCACAACTTCGTCAATTACGGGGAGGGGTCCTGGCATGTCGCCCAGAGGGACATCATCTGGGTGCGGCTCACGAAGGAGGCCGTCTCGAACGGGGTGAGGGTCGAACACCTGGGAAAGCTCATCGCGGCAAAGTTCAGGATGGACTTCCCGACCCTCGTGGACGCGAGCCAGGTCACCATCATCACCGACCCCGAAAAGGTGCTGGCGGCGAAGCGTGAGGCCGAAGCCGTCTATGCCGAACGGGACGACAGGATCCGGGGCATGAAGGACGATGACGTCGATACCTTCTATTCATGCACCCTGTGCCAGACCTTCGCCCCGAACCATGTATGCATCATCACCCCGGAACGCCCGGCCTTGTGCGGTGCGATTACCTGGCTTGACGGTAAGACCGCCTATGAAATGTCGCCATCAGGAGCAAACCAGCCCGTCCAGAAGGGGACCAGGATAGACGGGTCCCTTGGGGAATACGAGGGGATCAACCGTTTCGTCAAGAAGGCATCGCACGGAGAGGTGGACCGATGTGCCCTCTACAGTATCATGGACGCACCGATGACCTGCTGCGGCTGTTTCGAGGCGATAGCCCTTGTCCTTCCCGAGGTGAACGGTGTCATGGTGGTCTCACGGGAGTTCAAGGGAGAGACCCCTTCAGGGATGAGTTTTTCGACCCTCGCAGGCACGATAGGGGGAGGGGCGCAGACCCCGGGGTTCATCGGCATATCCAAGAATTATCTTCTCTCAGACCGGTTCCTCCAGTCCGAGGGCGGGATATCACGGGTCGTCTGGATGCCCCTGAACCTCAAGGAGGAAATTGGGACCCGCCTGAAGGAAAAACTTGAGAAAGCAGGTAATCCAGGCCTCTATGAAAAGATCGCCGATGAAGCGAAGGCGGTGACGCTTGAAGACCTGATCGCGTTCCTGACCGCGGCAGGGCACCCGGCATTGACCATGGAACCGCTGATGTGAGGGTGATGGAGCGATGACTTACCAGGTACCCAGTGAATGGACAACCAGTATAACAACCGTCACCATCGGAGCAACCGCCACAGAAGGAGGGACACGGTCCGTTTCATATACCCTTGGGGGGGAGACCGACCTCCCCTTTGTCGGAAATCCTCATACAGGATCGATGCCCCTTGTCGCCTTCGAGCTCTGCGACGACCCGGCGATCTGGCCCGGAGTCATCAGCGAGTTCTGTGGAGATCTCGTGCACGACCCGGCCGCCTGGGCACGGGCAGCCGAGAAGGAGTATGGTGCCGACCTT
>CAZGXZ010000084.1:0-1268 GCA_964530035.1 uncultured Methanoregulaceae archaeon | reverse complement strand
GTCCGGCTCTCACTGACCTCGACAAAACGAAGGAATTTTTCCGCTTTCGACACCATAGGGCAGACCGTCAGGTCCGTACTCGCATCGACGACCCTCCCGCTCATCATCGAGGGGTCAATGGACCCCCAGATAGACTCCGAGGTCTTCCAGCGGTGCGGAGAGGCAGGCCAGGGGGAGCGCCTCCTCCTCGGGACCGCCGAAGCCTCCCGGTACCGTTCAGTTGCGGCAGCAGCGATGGCCTATGGTCACGGGATCATTGCGCAGTCCCCGATAGACGTCAACCTGGCAAAACAGTTAAACATCCTCCTCCGCGAGACCGGTGTCCCTGACAACAGGATCGTCATCGACCCCTACACGGGGGCACTGGGCTACGGGTTCGAATATACCTACTCGACCATCGAGAGGATCAGGTTCTCTGCCATGAAAGGTGATACCGACCTCGCCATGCCGATCATCTCCGCCCCCTCGGATGCCCTGTCCGTCAAGGAGGTGCGGGAGGCCCCTCCTGACCAGAAGGACGCGATGGCCGTCGCCTGGGAATTTTATACAGCCCTTCCCGCCGCGATTGCAGGAGCGACCGTGCTCGTTGTCCGGCACCCGAGAACGGTCCCCCTGCTCAAGCAGGCAATATCGTCCCTGTGGGAATGCGGGAAGGCCCATGCGGAGGTGCCCTGAGATGGCACTGAAGGCACTTGACATCTACAAGGTGCTCCCGAAGAAGAACTGCAAGGAGTGCGGGGACCCGACCTGCCTGACCTTTGCCATGAAACTCGCGCAGGGAAAGGCTGATGTTGACCTTTGCCCGTACCTTGACGAGAGTGCCCGGCAGCTACTCGGGGCCTCGACACGGCCTCCCATCCAGAGGGCCAGGGTCGGGGTCGGCGAAAGAAGGGTCACATGCGGCGAGGAGTTCGTGTTCTACCGCCACGAGAAGACGTTCTACCACCAGCCGGGCATCATGTACCTCATCTCAGATCTCTGGAAGGAAGACCGGATTGTTTCGGTCTGCAGGGAGGTGAAGGATATGCGTTTTACCAGGATCGGTATGGACCTCAGGGTCGACGGGGTTGCCATAAAAAACGATTCTGGTTCTCCGGAAACCTTTGCAAAGGCGGTATCAGCCGTCGAATCGGCGGCTCACCTCCCCGAGGTCCTGATAGCCCGTGACCCCGCGGCCCTTGAAGCCGGCCTCGGCGTCTGTGGTTCCTTCAGGCCCCTGATCCATGCTGCGACACCGGACAACTACGAGGCGGTCTGTGCCCTTGCAA